>CAZNGQ010000018.1:0-19865 GCA_964572095.1 uncultured Oscillospiraceae bacterium | reverse complement strand
CCCGGGCAGCCTTTTCTATGCATGCTATACGATCGGCTGGCTTTCGGATATAATCAGGAACAGCAATTGATTCATAGCCAATACATTGCCATCAGAACGGGAGGATACGACCATGTTCACATCCAGTCTGGCTCGGCTTGCCGTACGCAAGGGGTGGAAGAAGGATGAATCGTTTTTATTCCGCGGTGAACTGAACGGGTGTCCTGCGACGTTTGTTGACGGAGAAGGATTCGTCGAGCTCATCCTCTCCCTTCCTGGACTGACGGAAGAGGGCGAGGACTGGGAGACGCTCCAGAAGACCATTGACGGATACTCCGGGTTGAAAATCCTGCATGCGCAAGTCGTTGACGGGTTTCTCGCCATACGGATCCGCCGGGGCACATTCTCTTTTTCGGTGTCTGCGGACACGCTGGATCTGTTCCTCACGATTGTCCTGGACCAGGCGAAGGACCTGGGGCTTGTCGCCCCCCATGTTTGCGCGGTATGCCATAAACCAGCAGAAGATTTGGCCACGCTGTTCGACCTGGCTTGCTATGTGCATCCGGACTGCAAAACGGAATCCGGCGACCTGCTGACATCCTATCCGCTGTATCTGCGGTATGAGGATTCGGGCAAGGACAAGTATCGTTCACTCAAAGTCAAAAAATAAACCGGGAGGGAACGGCATGTACGATCGTCTGGACCTTCTGATCCGTGAAGGACGCGACGGTATGGTGGACGCGCTGTCAAGCCTGCTCGCCATTCCAAGCTGCAAAGGAGAGCCGCGGCCCGAAGCGCCGTTTGGCGACCAGACACGGCTTGCTCTCGACCGATTCCTATCGCTTGGAGAAAATATGGGTTTTCAGACCCGCTCCATCGACGGCATGGCGGGGTACGTGGAATGGGGTTCCGGTACGCGCATGATCGCCGCGCTTTGCCATCTGGATGTCGTACCGCCGGGAGACGGCTGGTCCGGGGACCCCTTTGTTCCGGTGATCAATGAACAGGGGCAGATCGTGGCACGCGGTGCAATCGACGACAAGGGGCCTGCGATCGCTTGCCTCTTTGCGATGAAAGCCCTGCGCGACGCCGGTTTCGAACTGCCGGCACGTCTGCGCCTGATCGTCGGGCTTGATGAGGAATCCGGTTCGTCCTGCATGGCACGCTATGTCCGCACCGAGGAACTGCCGGCAGCGGGATTCACCCCGGATGCGGATTTTCCGGCCATCTATGCGGAAAAAGGGATCCTGCACCTCGCATTCCGCTACCTTGCCGGCATAACCCAACCCCGGGCTCCGGAACCGGATTCGATTCGAATGCAGGGGGGGGACCGGGCAAATGTCGTGCCTTCCCGCTGTGTGGTTCATACAGGCGGCAGGCCGGGAGAACAGGTTTATTCCGGTGTGCCGGCGCACGGAAGCACGCCCGAGCAGGGAGTCAACGCGATCGCGCATGCCATGGCTGCGGCGGGTGAACAGTTGTCCGCTCTTGGTGTCCGTCATCCTTTTGTGGATTTTTTCAACAAGAAGATCGGACATGAAACGGACGGCGCTTCGATGGGCATCGCCTGTTCCGACGCGCCTTCCGGAAGCCTGACGCTCAACGCCGGGATCATCGCCCTCGATGGAGAGCAGGCGGAATTGACCGTGGACATCCGCTACCCGGTCACCGCCGACCGCGAACGGCTGCTGGACCGGATGCGCGCAGCTGCGGCACCCTACGGCATCACGGTCACCGTTCTTTCGACTCAGCAACCCCTGTACAAGGATCCGGAATCACCCATGATCCGGACGCTGGTCGATATCTACCGCGAAGTGACCGGCCGCGACGAACAGCCGGCCGCCATCGGCGGCGGAACCTATGCGAGAAGCATGCCCAACATCGTCGCGTTTGGCCCGTGCATCGACGGCGAACCGGAAATGGCGCATAAAGCCGACGAGTACATAACGATCGAGCGGCTCGAGACCTGCGTACGCATCTATGCCAGGGCGTTCGCCGCATTGGCCGGTCAGGTTTCCGGGGAGATTCCGGAGGAGCGGCCGTGAAAGCCAAAGTCATCATCAACCCTTCCGCCGGGCGGCAGTTTTTCCAGCGGAACGTCTCCAGGATCATTGAAAAACTGAGCCGGGACAGGATCCTGCGCGAAGTCAGCACAATCTATACCCGCGGAGCGGGAGACGCGTTTGAAGCAGCCGAGCAGATCAAGCCCGGCGAATATGATTTCCTGCTTGCCGTCGGCGGCGACGGAACCGTGAATGAAGTTGTCAACGGACTGATACGCGGTGGCGGGGACATTCCGCTTTCGATCCTGCCAGCGGGTACGGTGAACGACTTTGCCTATGCCATGCGGTTGCCGCGCGAAGTCGCGCCCTATTGCGCCATGATCAAATCCTTCCGCACCGTCCCGATCGATGTCGGCAAGGCGGGGGAGAGCTATTTTCTCAATGTAGCGGCGGGCGGGATGCTGACGGATGTGGCTTACAAGGTGCCGTCGGAATCCAAGACCGTTCTTGGCCGCATGGCCTACTACATCGAAGGCGCCATGAACCTGCCTTCCCAGATCTACCGGAGCATTCCGTTCCATGTGACGGCCGACGGGATCGATGTCTGCCGGGAATCCCTTCTTTTTACCGTGTCCAACACGACAAGCGTCGGCGGATTCCGCAGGCTCGCGCCCAAAGCCAGCGTCAGCGACGGTCTGCTGGACGTCATGATCGTTCACAAGCCGGCGTTCGGCGATTTCATGCCCCTCATGGTGCAGCTGATGCTGGGCGAGCATGACCGCAATCCCATCGTCACCTATTTCCAAACTTCAAAGCTCCAGATCCAGGTCAGCATCGACGATCCGATCCAGCTCGATCTGGACGGCGAGCGCGGCGGAACCCTGCCGATCACGATCGAATGCATTCCGTCCGCCATCCGGCTTGTCGTCCCCCGGTCCAAAACCCGCGATACCGAGGTATAAACGGCCGCGCGGGCTTGAAATGTGGCATCCGACGTGCTATCCTTTTTTAGGCTTAATCAAACACCGTCGATCGGCCGGCAACTGTGCCCGTGAGGGTGAGCCGGACGTACCGGTACGACGGGACGAAAAAACAGGAGGAACCCCATGGCAGTCATCAGCATGAAACAACTTCTCGAGGCCGGTGTCCATTTCGGCCACCAGACCCGCCGCTGGAACCCCAAAATGGCGGAGTTCATCTACACCGAGCGCAACGGCATCTACATCATCGACCTGCAGAAGACCGTCCGCAAGATCGAGGAAGCCTACAATTTTGTCCGCCAGATCGCTATGACCGGCGGCACGATGCTCTTTGTCGGCACGAAGAAGCAGGCGCAGGACTCCATCCGTGAAGAAGCGGTCCGCTGCGGCATGTACTTCATCAACAACCGTTGGCTGGGCGGTACGCTCACCAACTACACCACCATCCGTCGCCGCATTGCGCGTCTCGACGAGTTGTCCGCCATGGAAAACGACGGCCGGTTCGATGTCCTTCCCAAAAAGGAAGTCGCCAAGCTTCGAAACGAGATGGAAAAGCTTTCCAAAAACCTGGGAGGCATCCGGACCATGAACGGCAAGCCGTCCTGTGTTTTCATCGTCGATACGAAAAAGGAACACATCGCCGTTCAGGAAGCCCGTCGCCTCGGCATCCCCATCATCGCCATCGTCGATACGAACTGTGACCCGGAAGAAGCGGATTATCCGATTCCCGGCAACGACGACGCCATCCGCGCGGTCAAGCTGATTGCCGGAAAGCTGGCGGATGCCATCCTGGAAGGCCGTCAGGGCGAACAGCTCGACACCGCCGCGGAACAGCAGAACGCCGTGGACGAGAGCGCCAAGGTCAACGAAACCGAGACCGGCGCAGCAGACGATCTTGCGGTGTGACCGGACCGGATCTGAATCACATAGCTAAATGACATAGGATGGAACGGGAGGATATTCCATGGAGATCAGCATAGAGAAAATCAAAGAGCTTCGCGAAAAAGTCGGCTCCGGCATGATGGACTGCAAGAAAGCGCTTGTGGAAAGCAACGGAGACATGGAGAAAGCGATTGCCTGGCTCCGTGAAAAGGGAATCGCCAGCGCGGCGAAAAAAGCCTCGCGTATCGCCGCCGAGGGTATCGTCGAAGCATACATCCATGCCAACGGCCGTATCGGCGTCCTGATCGAAGTCAACATCGAGACGGATTTCGCAGCGAAAAACACCGAGTTCCGTGAATTTGTCAAGGAT
Organism: uncultured Oscillospiraceae bacterium; assembly: GCA_964572095.1. GTDB lineage: Bacteria > Bacillota > Clostridia > Saccharofermentanales > UBA5734 > JAAYKS01. The sequence goes on along the minus strand of CAZNGQ010000018.1, from coordinate 15,651 downwards.
CTCTGCCTGCAGATCGCCGCGATGAATCCCCGCTGGATTTCGAAGGACGACGTGCCTGCGGACGAAATCGCCAAAGAGAGCGAGATCCTGCGCAACAAGGCCATCAACGACGGCAAACCGGAAAAGATCATCGACCGGATCGTTGAAGGCAGCATCTCGAAGTTCTATGCGGACAACTGCCTGCTTGAGCAGGCGTATGTCAAGGATGACTCGATGACCTGCGGCAGCCGACTGACAACGCTGATCGCCAAGATCGGAGAGAAGATCTCGATCCGGCGGTTCACTCGCTACGAGATGGGCGAAGGGTTGCAGAAAAAGGAAGACGACTTCGCGGCGGAAGTCATGAAACAAGCCGGCCAGTAGAGACGAAAAGGACATCGCGAAAGCAATGTCCTTTTTTCTGTCAGCAAGCGAATCATGCCAAACGGAGGGCAGCCCATGTCGGAGCCGGTCTATAAGCGAATCCTGTTGAAGATCAGTGGAGAGTCCCTGGCCGGGGACAAGGGATTTGGACTGGACAACCAGTTCCTGCGCGAGATCGGCGGTGTTCTGAAGCAAATCACGGACATGGGCGTCGAACTGGCCGTTGTGGTCGGTGGAGGCAACTTCTGGCGAGGCCGGACAAGCGAAGGCATGGACCGGGTGACCGCAGACCATATGGGCATGCTGGCCACTGCGATCAACGCGTTGGCGCTTTCGGACGCGCTGGAGCAGGCTGGAGCGGTGACAAGGGTCATGGCGGCTATTGAAATGCGCCAGATGTGCGAACCGTATATCCGGAAACGCGCGGTTCGTCACCTCGAAAAAGGACGGATCGTCATCTTTGCGTGCGGAACCGGAAATCCCTTTTTCTCTACGGATACCGCCGCCGCTTTGCGCGCCGCTGAAATCGAGGCGGACATCATGTTCAAGGCCACGAATGTGGATGGCGTGTACGACAAGGATCCGAACCGGTTTTCAGACGCAAAGAAATACGACGTCGTCACGCACGACCAGGTCCTGGCCCTGAAACTCCAGGTCATGGATGCGACCGCCGCGGCGCTTTGCCGGGACAACCATTTGTCCATCGTCGTATTCAACATCGGGGACACCGCGAACATCCTGCGGCTCGCCTGCGGGGAGTCCGTGGGAACCGTTGTCAACTGACTCTCCCGGTAAGGTCTTCCGGAGGAGCGCCGCATGATCTGCGACGCTCCTTTCATTTGATCACCAGAGAGGATTTCGATATAATCCATATGAAGCCCATCGGAGGTAATGATATGCAGATACTGACCAGAGAATCCTATTTGCCGTTTGAAGAACGGATGCAGAAATCGGTCCATGCCCTGCGGGAGAACTTCAACGCCATCCGGGCCGGCCGGGCGAACCCGCACGTCCTAGACAGGATCGCGATCGACTATTACGGCACGCACACCCCCCTCAACCAGGTGGCGAACATCCAGGTGCCCGAACCGCGCATGATCACGATCACACCCTGGGATCCGTCGACGCTCAAGGCGATCGAGCGGTCCATCCAGGCATCCGAGCTCGGCATCAATCCCAACAACGACGGCAAGGTGATCCGGCTTGTATTCCCGGCATTGACGGAGGAGCGCAGGAAGGACCTTGTCAAGCAGGTGGCGAAGTACGGCGAGGAGGCCAAGGTGGCCATCCGGAATATCCGGCGCGACGGCATCGACAAGTACCGGGGCTACCTGAAAAACAAGGAGTTCACGGAAGACGGAATGGCGGAGTTCGAGTTGGAGATCCAGCGGCTGACCGATCATTATGCCGCCGAAATCGAGCACATCATCATCGAAAAGGACAAGGACCTTATGGAGATCTGACGCTGTCATGGCCGTTTGATTTCGTTTTTTGAGCATGCCGGGCATCATGGTCCGGCATGTTTGCAGATTCTGGTTCGGAGGATACGGCATGTGGCACTTTGGTTTCAAATGGGTGAAACGGCCGGAGAAATCCGAACAGGATCCGGAACTCCGAATTCCAGCGCACCTGGCTGTCATTATGGATGGCAACGGCCGCTGGGCGGCCAGGCGGGGGCTGCCGCGCTCGGCGGGGCACCGCGTCGGAGCTGAAAAGCTGCGGGACCTGTGTGACTGGTGCGGCGGAATGGGCGTGTCCTACTTGACCGTCTATGCCTTCTCCACGGAAAACTGGTCAAGGCCCGAGGACGAAGTACATACCCTGATGGACCTTTTTATTGAGTTTTTCGAGCGATTCGATCCGGAATTGGCCAGGGAGGGCATCCGCGTCCGGTTTTCCGGAGACATCCCCGCGCTTCCCGAACGGATCCAGACCGTCGTCCACCGGGCGGAAGCAAACTCTGTCAACCGCAACCGCATGCAATTGATCATTGCGTTCAACTACGGCGGTCGTCGCGAGATCGTCCATGCCGCGCAACAAATCGCGCAACTGGCCGTATCCGGGGCCATCCGGCCGGATCAGATCGATGAAGGCACCCTGTCCGCACACATGTATCTGCCCGACATCCCGGATCCGGACCTGATCATCAGGCCGAGCGGGGAATTCCGGCTTTCCAACTTTCTGCTGTGGGAATCCACCTATGCGGAATTCTGGTTTGACGACATCCTCTGGCCGGATTTCACCCGCGACGACCTGCTGCGCGCGATCCGGGCCTATACCACCCGAAACCGTCGCTTTGGAAAGGTGGACTCCAAATGAAAACCCGCATCTTGACCGGCTTGTTGTTTTCCGTAGCGGTCGTCGCGTTTCTTGTACCGGGGTTTTGGACTCCGCTGATACCACTCCTGTTTTTCGCATTGGTGGCCGTGATGGGCGCCGGCGAGATGAACAACGCCCTGAGAGCGCGGGATCCGGGCATCGGAAGCGTCCGTTATATCCGCGCGGGCGTCCTGTTCGGCATCCTTTCCATACCGGTCTCCATCCGGCTGTATGCCGGGCTGGCCGGCCAGGCCGCCGGTGAGGCCTATGCGTCCGACTGGACGGAATTTGTCCTGCAAGGGGCCAGGACGCTGTCCGTTCCCCCGATCCTGCTGCCCGCCCTGCTTCTGGTCGGCTTTGCAACAGCGGTCTTCCTGTTCTCGGTGATCATCGTTTTCGGGATTTTCGTCGACGTCCTGCGACGCGGGACGGGACGGATCGGCCCGGCCGGCGCGGCCGCCGCAGGGGCGGCTTATGTCGCCTTGCCGTTCTTCTGTGCCGTCGCCATGTTGTTTACGTTACAGGACGCCATGTTCTGGGTGATCCCGGCGCTGGTCGCACCCTGGGTCACGGACGTCACGGCGTATTTCACCGGATCTTTCTTCGGAAAACACCGGATCGTACCCGGCATCAGTCCGAAAAAGACCTGGGAAGGCTGCATCGGAGGCATGCTCGGCTGTATGGCGGCGATGCCGGCCTGGATTTTTCTGGCCGCGCCGTCAAGGGAGAGCGTGCCGGATGTTCGAATGGCTCTCTTCGCGCTTACGATCGGTATGCTGGCCGGCATCGTCGCACAGGCGGGAGACTGGTTTGCCTCCGCGATCAAGCGGTGGTGCGGGATCAAGGATTTCGGCACGCTCCTGCCCGGGCATGGCGGTATCCTGGACCGCTTCGACAGTGTCCTGTTCACCATGCCGCTCTTTTTTGCCGCAGCGGTTGTCTTTGAAAACCTGTAGCCCGCATTCCGTGCGGTTCATTCACAAGGAGTCCCTCCATGAGCAAAACCATCACCATCCTCGGCTCGACTGGATCGATCGGCACACAGACGCTTGAAGTGGCGGAGTCGCTCGGCATTTCGGTCGCGGCACTGGCCGCAGGCCGCAATGTGGAATTGCTGGCCAGACAGATCCTGCGGTTTCGCCCCCGACTGGCCAGCGTTGCGGACGAAACGGCCGCCCGCCAACTCCGACAGTTCCTGGACAGCCTGTCTGGCGGCAACGGTGCGCATCCGGTCGAAATCATGCATGGGGACGAAGGGAACGACGCGGTCGCGGGGGCGGTGGAAGCGGATACGGTCGTCGCGGCCATGGTCGGGATCGCCGGGCTTCGACCGGTCCTGACCGCTATCCATGCCGGCAAGGATATCGCGCTGGCGAACAAGGAAACCCTGGTTGCCGGCGGATCCCTGGTCATCCCGCTGTGCCGTCGGCACGGCGTCCGGCTTCTGCCGGTCGACAGCGAGCACTCCGCCATCTGGCAGTGCCTGTGGGGCAACGGGGGAAGACCGGTCCGACGGATACTCCTGACCGCGTCCGGCGGGCCGTTCCGGCTGCGATCCGCCGAAGAGCTGGAACACGTCGACCGGTCGGCGGCCCTCGCGCACCCGACCTGGAACATGGGCGGAAAAATCACGATCGACTCCGCTACGCTCATGAACAAAGGGCTGGAGGTCATCGAGGCTTCCTGGCTGTTCGACGTGCCGGTCACGGAGATCCAGGTGGTGGTCCATCCGCAGAGCATCATCCACTCGATGGTGGAGTTCCAAGACCGCTCGGTGCTGGCACAGCTGGGATTTCCGGACATGAAGCTCCCGATCCATATCGCACTTACGTACCCCGAACGCGTCGAGGGGATCTGTGAACCCTTCGATCCTTTCGATGCCAGATGCAGCACCCTGACGTTCGAACCGCCTGACAACGGCCGTTTCCCATGCCTGGAGCTGGCCCGCGAAGCCGCCCGGACGGGCGGAACCATGCCATGTGTCCTGAACTCCGCCAACGAAGCGGCCGTCGAAGAGTTCCTGTCCGGCAAGTCCGGCTTCATGGATATTCCCCGCAAGGTCGAAGCCTGCATGGCCCGACATGCCGCCGACGGCGTCATGCATACGCCGGATTTTGATGATATCATGGTACTCGACCAATGGGCGAGAGCGTTTGTCCACACGTCACGGAGGTAGTCCCCAATGGGTATTCTGACCGGTATTCTGATGCTGAGCATCATCATGGTCCTGCACGAGATCGGGCACTTCGTCACCGGACTCCGTCTGGGGTTCAAGGTCGAAGAGTTCTCGCTTTTTATGGGGCCGGTGTTGTTTTCAAGGGAGCGCAACGGCATCAAGTACAGTCTGAAACTGTTTCCGATCGGCGCGTCCTGCCGTTTTGCCGGCGAGGAAGGGGACGAGGAAGAAACCCGCCAAGACCCGGCCGCCGGACCGCAGGACATCCTGCCGGCCGATGCCGTTGAGGGCGTTCCGTCCGCGGGTGCCGATGTACCGGTTCCCCGCGTGAAAGCTGCGGGCGCCAATTTTTTCGACCGTCCGCGATGGGCCCGGTCAATCGTCCTGGTCGCCGGGGCGGCCATGAATTACCTGTCCGGCATCCTGGTATTCTTCGTCCTGTTTGTCTGGTTCGGATTTGCCACCAACACGGTCGCGCTGGTCGACACGGGCAGCCAGGCCGAAGCGGGAGGACTTCTGGCAGGGGAACGCATCGTCGCGGTTGACGGATCCCGGGTGGTCACCCAGCTTGATTTTGCAGCCCAGGTTCTGTTCCTGCCGGAGGACCGGCCTGTCACCCTGACGGTCGTATCGCCGGATTCCGGCCAAAAGCGCGATGTGGTGCTGTCTCCTGAAAAAATGAGCGCCTACCGGCTTGGCATCACGGTCGACCTGACCACGGACCAGCCTGTGGTCTCGGCGGTCGATCCGGTCTCCAACAACAACAACCCGGTGCTGCTCAAGGGGGATGTCCTCCTGTCGGTCAACGGCGTGTCCTACGAAGACCAGATCGGTTTTGCCGCGGCGGTCAACGGCAGCAAAGGCGATTCGGTCACCGTCCAGGTGATCCGTGACGGGGTTCCGATGGATATCGAAATGCACCCCGTCCTGATGGAGTACTACAACGGCCAGGGCATCCAGTTCCTTGGCGACCGCGGCGTCGCCCGCTCCGCCCTCGAGGCGGTCCGGTACTCCTGGTCGATCGTCCGTTTCACGGTCAAGGGATTGTCCATGCTGATCGCCGGCCAGATTTCGGCCAAGGACAGCCTGAGCGGGCCGATCGGCATCGTTTCGATGGTCGGGAGTGTCGTAGAGGCCGAGACCCCTGTGCTTGACAAGATCTACGGTGTCTTGTCCATGTTCGGATTGATATCGGTCAATTTGGCCTTCATGAACCTGTTGCCGATCCCCCCGCTGGATGGGAACCATCTTCTCCTGACCGGTATCGAGGCCATCCGCCGCAAGCGCCTTTCCATCCGTGTCCAGACCGCGATCAGTGTTGCGGGATTCACGCTGCTGATCGCGCTGGCTGTGGTTGCGGTGGTATTCGACATCATGCGGATAACCGGCAAGTAAGGATCGGGGAGGGAACATGACGGAATTGGTTCAAACGGCTCGGCAGGGAACACGCCAGGTCCGGATCGGCTCGGTGCTGGTCGGCGGCGGCGCGCCTGTCGCGGTTCAATCCATGAATACAACAGACACAAGGGATGTTTCGGCGACGCGCGCGCAGATCGCATCGCTGGCGGATTGCGGCTGCGAGATCGCGCGTGTGGCCGTCCCGGATCACGAAGCCGCACAGGCTTTGCATGAAATCTGCCGCCATTCGCCGATCCCCGTCGTGGCGGACATTCACTTCGATTACCGCCTTGCGATCGAAAGCATCCGGAGCGGCGCCCACAAGATCCGGATCAACCCCGGAAACATCGGCGGTCCGGACCGTGTCCGCGAGGTGGCGGCTGTCGCGAAAGAACATGGAATCCCCATCCGCGTGGGCGTCAACTCGGGTTCGCTCAGCCAGCGGATGCTGGATCTGTACCATGGCGTCAACCGCGAATCCATGGTCGAAAGCGCGCTGGAGAACATCCGGATGCTGGAGGAGTGCGGATTCGAGGATATCGTGGTCTCCCTCAAGGCTTCCGATCCCCTTCTCATGATTGAAAGCTACCGCCTGCTGTCGGAGCGGATTCCATATCCGCTGCATCTGGGCGTCACGGAAGCCGGCACGCTGTACGAAGGGTCCATCCGCTCCGCGGTGGGAATCGGGACCCTGTTGGCGGAGGGGCTCGGCGATACCATCCGCGTCTCCCTGACCGGCATGCCGGAGGAGGAGGTCCGCGCGGGATATGCCATTCTCAAGGCGCTTCGCCTGCGTGTCCATGGTCCGGAACTCATATCCTGCCCGACCTGCGGACGGACCCAGGTCGACCTGATCGGGGTGGCCACGCTTGTGGAGCAGCGGCTTCGGACGGAGAAAAGGAATATCCGGGTCGCCGTCATGGGATGCGCCGTCAACGGGCCCGGAGAGGCGCGCGAGGCGGATATCGGGATCGCCGGCGGCAAGGGTGAGTTCCTGATATTCTCCCGCGGGAAAATCCTGCGCAAGGTGTCCGAAAGCGAAGCGGTGGAAGAGCTTTTCCGCGAAATCGACCGACTCGGGGAGACGCCTTCATGATGATCAGTCTCCGGGACTACATGAAACGGATTCAACCCGGTTCGGAACCCGACCCGGGTTTCTCATCCTATGTGTCGGAACTGCGGGTCTCTCCGGAAGGTGTCGTCGAGGCGGTCCTCCTGTCCGACCGGTTGCTGCCCGGCGACCTGCTTGTCCGTCTGGAGGAAGCGCTGGAAGCCCATTTCGAAGTGCAGGAAGTGATCGTCATCCAGCGATTGGCCCGGGATGATGGCGATTGGTCGATCGAGGAGGCAGGGGGATGCCTGGCCTGGATCCTTCGCCATCTTCGCCGGACCGACCCCTATCTGTTCTCGATGCTCAGCGGTTCTCCGGTCGCGGCCGGAAAGGATCATGTGCGCATCCTGCTGCCCAGGGGGTGCGCCGACCAAGTCGATGAGCGCGCGCTGGTCAAGCTGGAGGAGATCCTTGTTCGCGGGATGGGGCGAAGCGTCCCGTTTCGTCTGGAGGAATCGGAGATCGACCTCAAGGACATGGCCCAGGGCCAGCAGGACAACCATCGGGACCAGGAGGTTGCGCCCCGGACCAGACCCGCACGGGACAATCGGGCCGACAAACCCGCTTCGTCCGCCAACCGCACGGAGGAAGGCGGCCAAGTCCTGGAGAATGCACGGTATCATTACCGTAAAAAACTGGTCAAACAGGAAGACGGACTCATTTTCGGGCGATTCGACAGCCAGATGGAACCTGTCCCGATCGGGGACCTCCATGTGCAGTCGGGCGTCGTTTGTTTCGAAGGCGCGATCGTCGAGGTCGGAGAGAAGCGTCTGGTCAGCAACAACACGAAAGTCCTGCTGCGATTCAGTGTTTTTGACGGGACCGGAACAATCTCCTGCCATGCGTTCCTCAAGCCGGAAGCGTATGAGGAAATGGGACATTCCCTGGATATCGGAAAAAGCGCCCGCATCCAGGCCCGGATCGGATTTGACGGCAAGTTCTCGAACGACCTGGACGGCGACGTACTCGGCGCATGCCGGGCGCAATCGCCGGAGCCGCGGATGGACCGTGCGTCTGAAAAACGGGTGGAATTGCATTGCCATACCAAAATGAGCGCGCGGGACGCTGTCAGTGACGTCGCCGACATCGTTGCGACCGCTGTCCGATGGAAACATCCTGCCATTGCCATTACGGATCACGGGGTGGTCCAGGCATTCCCCGAAGCACGGGCGACACTCAAGAAGTCCGGATCGGAAGTCACCAAAATCCTGTACGGTGTCGAATGCTATCTGGTGGACGATGGTGAAACCGTCGTCTTCGGGATCGACCCGGAATCGCCCGATGACGGCAGTCTGCCGGAGTCGGGCCTTGAGCACGGCTTTGTGGCGGTCGATGTCGAAACGACGGGGTTGGATCCGGCCGCCAACCGCCTGATCGAAATTGCGGCGGTTCGTTTCCTGCGGGGAGCCGACGGACGGTTTGAAGCCGTGGACCGAATGGCTACCTTCGTCGATCCGGGCATCCCGATCCCGGAGGAGGTGACGAAGCTGACCGGCATAACAGACGACATGATCGCCGGAGCGCCGCCCCCGTTCGAGGCGGTGAGCCGACTGCGCGAGTTTATCGGCAATTGCCCGGTCTGTGCGCACAACGCCTTTTTCGATTTGTCATTCCTCCGATATGAGGGATTCCGGACCCCGGAGAAGAACGGACCCCGCATCAAGTTCAATCCTGTCACGATCGACACGCTGCGCCTGTCCCGCCGGTTTTTCCCCGATGAGCGCAACCACCGGCTTGCCGCCGTGGCGGAACGGTTTCATATCGCGCAGGACAGCCATCATCGAGCGGAGGACGACGCGCATACCTGCGGTCGAATCCTGGATGGCTTTCTTCGGATGCTGGAGACCGAATCGCTGCGGGAACTTAACAGCAAAGCTGGAAACACCGGCTACAGTTGTCTGCGGACGACAAAGACGCCGGTCTATCATTGCATCCTTCTCGCCGCCGACGAAGTCGGTCTGTACCATTTGTACCGCCTTGTTTCCGATTCGCACCTCAAGTATTTCTACAAGACGCCCCGCGTCCCGCGCAGCCTTCTTGAGTATTATCGCAGCGGACTCGTCGTCGGAGCCGCGTGTGAAGCCGGCGAGGTTTTCCGGCGGATCGCGGAAGAGTACCGGTCCAGCGGGAGATCGCTGGAAGCCACAGCTGCAAAAATGAAATCTTATGAATTCAAGCGGCTGGCCCGGTTCTACGATTACCTCGAGATCCAGCCGGTCTGCAACAACCGCTTCCTGATCGGGGCGGACAGCGGGGTCGCCGTCGAAGAACGCGACCTGGTCGCCTTGAACCGTCTTGTCGTGGAATTGGCGGATGCCGCCGGCCGCCCGGTCTGCGCGACCTGTGACGCCCATTTTCTCGAGCAGCGGGACGGCGTTCTGCGCAAGATCCTAACGTCGGACATGTTCGACGATTTCGACCGCCAGCCCGATCTCTTCCTCCGGACGACAGAAGAGATGCTTGCAGAGTTCAGTTATCTGGGAGACCGTGCCCGGGAAGTCGTCATCGACAACCCAAGGCGGATTGCGGACCGGATCCAGCCGGATATCCAGCCCTTTCCGGAAGGCTTCTACCCGCCGCTCCTCGAAAACGCCGCTGGCGACATCGAGCGGACGACATGGGAAGCCGCGGATCGGCTCTACGGGAAAGACGGGGAACTGCCGGAGACCGTCCGCCTTCGCATCGAAAAGGAACTCCGCTCCATCGTGGACAACGGTTTCGCCACCATGTACGACATCGCCCGCCGGCTGGTCCGGCAATCCAATGACGACGGCTATCTCGTCGGCTCCCGCGGCTCGGTCGGCTCCTCGTTCATCGCGACGCTTTGCGGCATTACGGAGGTCAACCCGCTGGCGCCCCATCATGTCTGCCCGGCTTGCCACTACACGGAGTTCGATGAGTCCGGGCGGTTCGGGTCCGGTTACGACATGGCGGAGAAATCCTGCCCGGAATGCGGGGAGACCATGTCCCGCGAAGGCCAGGATATCCCTTTTGAAACCTTCCTCGGGTTCAATGGGGATAAAACCCCGGATATCGACCTCAATTTCTCCGGTGAATACCAGGGGCGGGCGGCGCGCCTGATCGAAGAGATGTTTGGCAAGGAGTTCACATTCAAGGCTGGCACGATCAGCACCTACGCCGAAAAGAACACAATCGCAATGGTTCGCGGCTTTTTTGAAAAAACGGGCGGATACGCGACGGAAGCGGAGAAGCGCCGGCTGGCCGGGAGACTGCAGGGCGTGCGTCAGACGACCGGACAGCATCCGGGCGCCGTGGTGGTCGTTCCCAAGGACCGTGAGATCTATGATTTCACACCAGTCCAGAATCCTGCCGACAAATCCGCCAACGGGATCATCACGACACATTTCGACTTCACCAGCATGCATGACACAATCCTCAAGCTGGACGTCCTTGGCAAGGATGATCCGACCATGATGCGTTTCCTGGAGGGGATGACCGGGGTGGATGTCTTGTCCGTCCCGTTCATGGATGATAAGATCATGAGCCTTTTCACCTCGACGGAAGCGCTCGGAATACCCGACGGAAGCTGGGATGTGACGATCGGCACCCTGAGCATACCGGAAATGGGAACATTCATGGCGCGCGGCATGATCCGGGACATCCGGCCCCGGCGGTTTTACGACCTGGTCCAGCTCATGGGCCTGTCACACGGCACCAACGTGTGGGTCGGCAACGCGCAGGACCTCATCCGGCAGGGGATCTGCGACATCACCCAGGTAATCGGCTGCCGCGACAGCATCATGACTGCGCTGATCCAGTTCGGCCTGACGTCCAAGATGTCGTTCGACATCATGGAACGGGTCCGGAAAGGCAGGGGGCTGTCCGCCGAACAGGAAGACGCGATGCGGGAGCACAAGGTCCCGGACTGGTACATCGATTCCTGCAAGAAAATCGCCTACATGTTCCCCAAGGCGCATGCCGTCGCGTACGCCATCACGGCTCTTCGACTGGCCTGGTTCAAGGTGTACCGCCCCACCGAATACTATTGCGCGTTTTTCACCGTCCGTGCGGACGAGTTCGACTGCATGGAGATGTGCGACGGCCGCGAGAATGTCCGCGCAAGGCGGCTCGACATCGCGAACCGGCGGAACGACAAGGACGGCGAGTCCACCACGGCGCTCGAAGACCGTAAATACTATATCCTGGAGCTGATCGAGGAAATGTACCTGAGGGGGATCGAGTTCGATCCGGTCGACTTGTACCGCTCGGATGCCAGCCGTTTCGAAGTCGCTTCCGAAAAGCGGATCCGCCCGCCTCTCAACGCGGTTCCCGGAATCAGTGCCGTCACCGCCGCCCGGATCGTCGAAGCTCGGACCGGCAAACCCTTCAAGTCCAGGGAAGACCTGTCCATGCGCGCCGGCCTGAGTTCAGCAATCCTGACAGCGCTCGAGTCAGCCGGATGCCTGGACGGGATTCCGGTCCGTTCGCAGCTCGATCTGTTCAGCCTCGCCTAGGAGGTGGCCATGCGGGTGCAATGCATACTCCGGGATTGCCTGCGGTCGTTCGACCGTTCCTATACCTATGCCGTCCCGGCAGACTTGTGCGGCAGCATGCATGCCGGCTGCCAGGTGATGGTTCCTTTCGGCGCCGGAAACCGGAAAGTCGAAGCGTATGTCGTTTCAACCGCTTCAGACGACACCGCTGGGGAGGCGGCTCCTGTCAAGGAGATCCTGTCCATCCTCTCCGACGGCCCCGTGCTGCGTGATGACCAGATCCGGTTGGGCGCGTTCATGCGGGAACGCTATTATTGCACGTATGGAGACGCGCTGCGCGTCATGGTTCCCGCCCGGCCCTCGGCCGGGCGCTCGGTCCGGACGGCTTTCCTCTCCAACCCGACGGAAGCGGCGGAAATGCTCTCGGAAGGATCCTTTTCGCGGATCGGCCAGATCCATGCCGTGGAGATGCTGCTGGATGGAGGGGAGACCCTGGTTTCGGATGTCCTGGCGGCCTGCCGAATCTCCCGGTCCACGCTGGACACCCTGCTGCGCATGGGTGTGCTGGCCTACGGCTCGGTCCGCGACACGACCCGGCGCGCTCCGGTTGAAACGGATCCGGCTGAGGAACTCGACCTGCCTTTCGAACCGACCTCCGAGCAACGGACGGCGATCGAATCCATCACGGCCCTGTCCATCCGATCCGCGGAAACCCGGAACGGAGAGCTCAAGGAAGCCGTGCTGTTCGGGGTGACGGGAAGCGGCAAGACCGAGGTCTATCTGCAGTGCGCCCAGGAAGTGCTTCGGGCCGGCCGGACCGTCCTGATCCTGGTGCCCGAGATCTCGCTGACCCCGCAGATGGTCACCCGGATCCGCGGCCGGTTCGGCAACCTGGCGGCGGTCCTTCACAGCAGGCTGACGCCCAGGGAGCGATACGACCAATGGCGCAAAGTGATGGATGGCGCGGCCCGCGTCGTGGTTGGCGCCCGCTCGGCGGTTTTCGCCCCGTTGGAAGACATCGGCCTGATCGTGATCGACGAAGAGCAGGAAAGCACGTATAAATCCGAGACCATGCCCCGGTATCACGCGCGTACGATCGCGAGATACCGGGCGATCCAGCACGGGTCGGTGCTGGTTCTTGGTTCGGCGACCCCTTCCATCGAGACGTTCCGAAGGGCGGAGACCGGCCGTTCCCGCCTGCTGACGTTGAGCCGGCGCACCGGGGGAGCCGCGATTCCGGAAGCGGTGGTCGTCGACATGCGGACCGAACTGGAGGCAGGCAACGCGGACATTTTCAGCCGGCCGCTGCGGAATGCGCTCGACGAGGCGTTTCGCAACGGACAGCAGGCGATCCTGTTCCTGAACCGTCGCGGGTATTCCGGCTTCCTGCTTTGCCGTGGATGCGGCTATGTCCGGCGTTGCCTGTCCTGCAGCGTGACAATGACCCTTCACCGAAATCCAGTCGGCCGGCAATCGCTGATCTGCCATTATTGCGGCCGCGTCGAACCGGTTCCGGATCGCTGCCCCAAGTGCGGACACGATACGTTCGGCCGTTTCGGCGCAGGGACGCAGCAAGTCGAGGAGCTGTTCCTTAAGGCTTTCCCGGGCCGCCGCGTCCTGCGCATGGATCAGGACACCACGGTGGGGAGGGTTTCACACGCCGATATCCTGGACCGGTTCGCGCGGGGAGAATCCGACGTTCTCATCGGAACCCAGATGATCGCCAAGGGACACGATTATCCCAATGTCACGGTCGTCGGCATCCTGTCGGCGGATCTGATGCTTGGAGTGGGTGATTTCCGCGCAAGCGAGCGGGCGTTCCAGCTGATCACGCAGGCGGCTGGCCGAGCAGGACGTGGTGAAAGAAACGGTCGTGTCTTCATCCAGTCATACAATACCGACGATTATGCAATCCTGGCCGCCTGCGCCCAGGACTATCGAGGATTTTATGAGCAGGAGATCGTCTTTCGCAAAAACCAGGGATATCCGCCGTTCGGTGTAATCGGCATGGTCACCGTGCTTTCCGAAAGCGCTTCGACGGCTGCGTCGACCGCCCTGGAGACCGCAAAACTGCTGCATTCGATATGTGAGAGCGATTCCCGGCTGACCACCCTGACCATATCGGAGCCGGCACGGTCGCCGGTCTATCGGATCCGGAACCGGTACCGCTGGCGTCTGGTGATCCATGCTGAACGCGAACCCCAGCTGTCCCGCCTGTTTCTATCCGTTGCGGACCGACCGATGCCCGCGAACGCCTCGCTTGTGATGGACATCGACCCGTTCAGCCTTTCCTGAAGGGCTTTGCGGCTTCCGATTCAATGGTATCCTCCATTACATCCGGGATTTCCGGTTATGCTATACTATGGTGCGAGGTGATGCCCATGGCGCGAAGAAATCTTGTGATCGAGGGTGATGACACCCTAAGAAAAGTGTCCCGACCCGTCGAAAAGATCGACGACCGCATTCTGGCCCTGCTGGACGACATGGCTGAGACCATGTACGAATCCAACGGGGTCGGGATCGCCGCCCCGCAGGTCGGGGTCTTGAAACGTATATTTGTCGCGGATGTCAATGACGGAAACGGTTTGGTCGAGTTCATCAATCCGCGCATCATAAGCGTCTCCGGCATCCAGACCGGTCCCGAAGGATGCCTGTCCTGCCCCGGCGCTTCCGGCGAGGTGGAACGTCCCGAGGAACTGGAGATCGAAGCGACGGACCGCGACGGCAACCGGTTCCGCCTGCACGCCACGGAATTGCTCGCAGTCTGCATATCGCACGAATACGATCATCTGGAGGGGATCCTGTTCATCGACAAGGTCAAAGGGGAGCTGATCCGTTCGTGAGTTTCCGAATCGTCTATATGGGTACGCCCGAATTCGCAGTCCCTCCGCTGGAGCGCCTGGCCGCTTCCGGCTACGACGTCGTTGCAGTCGTTTCCCAGCCGGACCGGCCGGCCGGGCGGCGCATGACCGTCGAACCCAATCCGGTGCACCGGACGGCGGACCGACTGGGCATTCCGATCCTGCAGCCGGATAAAATTCGCACAGATGCCTTTTATGACTGGCTGTCCTCCATGGCGCCCGACATTCTCGTCACGGCAGCCTACGGGAGAATACTCCCTGAACGAATCCTGAACGTACCAAAATTAGGATGTCTTAACATCCACGCGTCCTTGCTACCATTGTATCGGGGTGCATCCCCCATCAACAACTGCATCATCCAGGGTGAGACACAGACCGGCATCACGATCATGCTGACGGACGTGGGCATGGATACCGGAGACATCCTGTCACAGGGCACGATGGACATTCCACCGGATATGGACGCGGGAACATTGTCCGGTCTGTTGTCCATGCAGGGCGCCGGGATGATCGTCGAGGCCATCGACGACTGGACCTCCGGGCGGATCCATCCGCAGCCCCAGGACCACTCACGGGCGACCTACACCAAACCCATGTCTCGCGATGATGGGCGAATCGACTGGTCATTGCCTGCCGGGGACATCCATAACCTGGTGCGCGGGACGACACCCTGGCCCGGCGCATTCACCCGGTTGCTCGGCAAGCGCCTTAAAATCCACATGACCCAGGTGTCGGGCTGCGATAAGGATCCGGAACCGCAACCGGACGGCCCGCTTCCCGGCACGATCCTGTCCACCTGCCCGGATTGCATCCGTGTAGCCTGCGGCGGAGGCACCTGCATCGAGATCATCTCCCTCCAGGCGGAGGCCTGCCGCCGTCTCGATGCCAGGGAATGTTTCCACAATTTCCGGCCGGGAACGATTCTGGGAGGAGAGTGAGCGAATGTTGACATCCATTCCGACGGGATTC
>CAZNGQ010000017.1:1991-19942 GCA_964572095.1 uncultured Oscillospiraceae bacterium | reverse complement strand
CGGCTTCATCCCCGCGGTGGAGGCGGCTTGTTTCCCCGGAACCTTGCCGTCCGCCCACTCCTTGCAGATCTCCCTGAAATTCGGGGGCACCGCGACAGGAGGCCTTCCGATCCGCCGGCCGTTCTCCCGCGCGCGCCGGATGCCGGCACGACGGCCGCGGGAAGCGCTTTCCGAATCGGCCCGGGCGACCGACTCCACCAGTTTCAGTGCGGATCTGCCGGCCGAAGTGCGCGTGTCGACGCCTTCTTCAAGCAGGACCAGGCTTGCGCCAGCCTCCCGGATTGCCCGCGCCACCGCGGCCAGATCCCGCGCGCCGGCGCACAGCCGGTCGGCGGAAGCCGCGTATACGACATCGCCCGGTACGAGCGACCCGATCATTCGGGAGCGCTTTTCCCATACCCCCGCAGCCGATCCAACCCCGTCGACGTCCGGCGGGTGCTCGACATGCACGCGGGAAAAGCCGCCGATCCCATCCAGCAGGAGGGCCTGGCGGCTGATGTCCGTGTCGCCGGGATCCAGCCGGATATAGCCGATCCGGCCGGATTTTGCGGCATCGGCCGGATTCGGCGCCTCGCGGGGTTCAGTCATCGCTGCCGTCCGTTTCCGTGTCGCTTTCGCTCTTGGCGGGAAGAACCGTGACCAGGATCTTGGAAACGCGTCGGTCGTCCATCTCGAGCACCTTGAACCGGACATTGTGGAACACCGTCTCCGGCTGCTCGCCTTCGTCCGGAATGCGGTCGAGCAGGCTGACCACCATGCCGGCCAGCGTATCGTAGTCGTCCTCGGGCATGTTGACCCCGATCGCAGCCGTCACGTCGTCCAGAGCGGTCTGGCCGTCGATGACGAAGTTCACGTCGTCGCGTTTTACGATCTCGGCTTCTTCTTCGTCATACTCGTCCTGCAGGTTGCCGACGATCTCCTCGATGATGTCCTCGAGCGTGACGATGCCCGCGGTCCCGCCGTACTCGTCGATCACCACCGCCAGCTGGGCATGGTCGCGCTGCATCTCACGGAACAGGGCGTCCACCTGCTTGCTCTCCGGCACAATGGTGGCAGGGCGCAGCATGTCCCGCAGGGAGAACGGTTTGCTCATCTCCCGGGCGGCGATGATCAGCAGGTCCTTGATATGGAGGATGCCGACGATGTTGTCGATGCTCTCTTCGTAAACGGGGATTCTCGTGTATTTTTCCGAAATCGCGACCTCGAGAACCTCGTCGAAGCTGGAGTCGACATCCAGGGCCACGATGTTGGTCCGGTGCGTCATGACCTCCGAGACTTCCTTGTCGTTGAAGTCGAAGATGTTCTCGATCATTTCCTTTTCGGCCGCGTGGATCGCGCCGCTCTCACGGCCGACATCGACCATGATCCGGATCTCTTCCTCGGTCACGGAGCGCTCGTTCTTCATCGGGTCGATGCCGATCATCTTGAGCACGAGATTGGTGGAAAAGGTCAGGAAGGCGATGAACGGCCGCAGGACCACCCCAACGCCGGCGATGATGCCGGCGACCGAGCGGGCCATCCGCTCCGGGTTGCTCTGCGCGACGCGCTTGGGCACCAGTTCGCCGAACGTCAGCGAGAAAAAGGAGAGGATCAGGGTGACCGCGATGACGGATATCGTGTAGACGCTCGCGTTGCTGCCGGAGGGATTCACAAGCAGGGCCAGCCGGCCGGCGAACTTGTCGGCCGCAAAGGCGCTCGACAGAAAGCCGGCAAGCGTCACGCCGACCTGGATGGTCGCCAGAAAGCCGGAGGGGTTTTCGATCAGCTTGAGCAGCCGGCGGGCCAGCCGGTCCCCGTCTTCGGCCTGGCGCCGCACCATGTTGTCGTTCAGCGAAATGATCGCGATCTCGGATGCCGAGAAAAAGGCGTTGATGAAAATCAGCACAATGATGACCAGAATGTCGAATACAGGCGACGCCGCGCTGCCCGCGGACAATCCCGCAAGAGTCATTATATGCTGGATACTGCCGTTATCGTCCACAAGGATCTCCTTCTACCTGAAAAGCAAAAAGCCGCTTACGAGAAAACACCGCCGGCCACGCGGCAGCCATGCCGCCGGACGGGGATGCAGTGTCGTACGGGCTGTGGATTTTACAGCAGAAGACGGTCAGATTCCGGATTCTGTGGGGAGGGTGCGTCCGTTTTCGGTCTTTGTCGGGTTCTGGACTGCTGTCCAAGGTCGATTTTCCTCCATCTGATGATTACAGGTGGTATTATAGCATTACATTTTTCACTATGCGCGTGATTCCGTCAACGAACGGCGTCCCACCCTTGTTTTTGTGAGGTCGGCAATGGAAATCCGGATGACAACCTACCATGCGGGACAATCGGGTGTCGAAACCGTATCCCTGACACCGGCGCAGTTCATCGAGCTGCCTGCCGGCGATGCGTCCGGAACGGGCGGCGTTGTCTGGTTCGATTTCCGCGGGCCGATGGACAAGGCCATCGCGGCCCGGCTGATCGACGGATGGGACCTGCACGCCCTGGCCGTGCATGCCGTAACCGACCTTTCGGGTATCGTCCGGCTGCAGGAATACGCCACCCATGTCGCCCTGGCCCTGACCGTGATCGCCACCGACACCGCGGACACCGCCGGTGTCCGGCGAATCGGCCTGCTGCTGGGGCGCGGCTACCTCATGACTTACCATGAGGGAGACGAACGCGTGATCGCCGATGTGAGCGACCGGATCGGCGATCGGATTCCCCAAAAATCGGGGTCCGCTTATCTTTTGTACGAATTGCTGGACTGTCTTCTGGAGGACTATTTCGAGGCGATCGAACGGATTTCCGAACGGATCGACGACCTCGACTCCCGTCTGACGGAACGCGACGATTCCAAGACCCAGGCCCGCCTGCAGGAGGAGATCCTCTCGATCAAGCGGCAGCTGCTCGTCCTGAACCGCGCGCTGACTCCGCTCCGGGACTCGCTGCAGTCCATCCGGCATACCGACGGGGGACTGATCAGCGATTCAGACCGGGCCTACCTGGGCCATGCGTCCAACCAGGTCCTGTCGATTCTTGAGAGCGTCATCAGCGACCGTGAGATCCTGACCGGAGCGGCCGAACTCCTGATGTCCACCGCCACGAAGCGCATGAACGAGGTGATGACCTTCCTGACGGTCTTCACCACCCTTTTCATTCCAATCAACTTCATCGCGAGTTTCTATGGCATGAACCTGATGATTCCCGAATTCGGCATGCATAACGCCTATCCCGTTGTCATCGGAGTCATGGTTGCCATCGTCGCGGGCATGTTTCTCTGGTTCCGCCGCCGCGGCTGGCTGTGACGAAGGGAGTGTTCCCATGCGGTCGTCCCGCGTCCGCTTCCGCAATTTGTCCGCTGCCGTCCTGCTGGCGGCGCTGCTGATTTCGCCGGCCCTTCCCGTTTCCGGCGGTTCGCAGCCTTCCTCGCGTGACCCGGCGGCAACCTCGTTTCCTTCTCCGTTGCCGGGTCCCTCGGTGCCCGTCGAGCCGACGGGAGACGAACCGCATGCGCGAAAGGCGGTCTATGTCATCCCGGGCATCTGCGGCAGCGACCTTTACGCCGCCAGGGATCTGCACGCCGAAGACCTGCTGGCCATCGCTCCGGAACTGGCGGCCATCGTGGACCCGACGGTCGAGGTCCGGGCCGGCGAAAGCCTGTGGGTGCCGCAGTCGCTGCACCCCCTGAGCGCCTTGTCCATGCTGTCCTGCGACCGGTACGGCCGCCCGTACCTGGAGGCCACCACGGAGTCGAGTCCCGTGACTTACGGGCCGCTGGCCATTTACCAATACCTGGTGCTTCGCCTGGAAGACCGGCTCGGCGAAGAGTACGACGTCCGCTTCTTCCCCTATGACTGGCGGATGAGCTGCCATTCGGCTGCTTTACGGCTGCAGGAGTCGATCTTCTATTCGGACTATGACGAGGTCATCCTCGTGGCGCACAGCATGGGTGGTCTCGTCGCTTCTTCCTATCTCGCGATGTCGCAGGCCAACCGTGACCGGATCAGCCGGGCGGTCTTTGTCGCCGTGCCGTTCCTCGGCACCCCGAAAACGCTGTACGCGGCCGAGACCGGCAACTTATTCAACATGCCGATGCTCCGCAGCATGACTTCGCCCGAAGCCAAGCAGACCGCATCGAATTTCCGGTCCATCCCGGAACTGCTCCCGGACGTACGGGCCTTCGATCTGCCGGACGCGCCGTATATATCGGTCGACGGCAGGCTGCTGACGGACTACGCCTCGACCCGGAGTTTCCTTCTCTCTCAGGACGATTCGGGCGTCAACACCGATTGCCTCTCCCGGGCGGAGGCCTTCCGGCGCTCGCTCTTCCTGGGCGGGAGCGTCCATGCGGCGGCATCCGTCGACTCCATCTTCCTGTGCGGCAAGGGCCGGGAATTGGTCCACACGGTCCATTACGACGCCCGGGGAGATCTGGCCGGCGCGGAGTTCGGAGGATCCGGCGATGCATCCGTGCCGGTATGGAGCGCCTCGCTCGGGGTGTCCGTCACCGACAGCGCCATGTTCGGGGTGACGCCGGATCGTGTCTACTACAAGGACATCACGCATTTCGGATTCATACTGGACGCGAAGACAGCCGCGCTGATCGCGGACTGCATCGCCGGGCGCTTCACCGCAGCGGAAGACTACGGGTTCACGCAACACGCCGGCCAGAGCGAAAACAGGCTGGTCGGCGTGTTTGAAAAAGGGATGTTCATGCTGTACCTGAGGTCGATTGTGGACAAACTCCTCGTATCGGCCTTCGAGTAACGGAGGTTGCCTCCGTCTAGACGCCGGAGGCAGGCCTCCGTTAGACGCCGGAGGCAGGCCTCCGTTAGACGCCGGAGGCAGGGCGGGGCGGGACCTGGCCGCTCGACGCGCGCATCAGGCGGTCTCTCAGTTCGGTCTCCATCTTGGCCAGTTCGATCTCCGCGGATTGACGGGCGGTGCGGCCCTCTTGCTGGATGCGGATGGCTTCCTCGATTGTCGTGATGAGGTTCTCGTTCGCGGTCTTGAGCGTGGAGATCTCCACGATGCCGCGCTCGGATTCGCGCGCGACATCCAGGGTGTTCTGCTTGAGCATCTCGGAATTCTTGAGCAGCAGGTCGTTGGTCGTCTGATTGACCTGCTGCTGGATGCTCAGCGCCTGTTTCTGCTTGCGGATGCCGATGGCGAGGATGATCTGGTTCTTCCAGAGCGGCAGGGTGTTGATGATGGAGGTTTGGATTTTCTCCACCAGCAGCTTGTCGTTGTTCTGGATCAGGCGGATCTGGGGGGCGGTCTGGATCGCGATGGTCCGCGAGAGCTTGATGTCATAGAGTTTCTTCTCAAAACGGTCCGCCATCTGGCGCGCGTCGGTCGCCCGCTGGGCGTCCATCGGGTTCTTCGACTCGTTCGCCTTGGCGTCGAGCGCCGGAATGACCGTCTCGTAGATTTCGCGCAGCTTCTTTTCTCCCGCCAGGATATACAGTTGAAGATCCCGGAAATAGTCCAGGTTCTTCTGGTACATCAGATCGAACATGCCGATGTCCTTGAGCAGCGCCATGCGCGACCGGTCCAGCTCGTTCGCGATCCGGTCGAGCTGCGAATCCACCATCTCGTACTGGGCCGTGAAACGGGTGATGCTCCGCTTTGCGCGGCGGAACAGCGTGAACTTCTTTTCCTCGCCTTCCAGCGAGTCCACGTCCAAGGATTTCACGTTGACGAGCAGGTCGGTCATCAGGTCGCCGACCGAGCCGGTGTCCTTGGAACGGACCTGGCTGAGGATGCTGTCGGCGAATTCGGAGATCTTGGACTGCGCGCCCAGCCCGTACTGGATCATCTGCTGGGAATCCTGGATATCGATCCCGGCCACGATGGCGTCGACACGCGCGCGCTCTTCCGGAGTCAACTGGTCCAGCTGCTTTGTCAGCGTGCTCAGGCTGGCCTCGGAGATCGCCGCGCCTGCGGATACGGCATTCGGGGCCGTGTTTTCAAGACTCATCGCGGCGGTGGATCGGATTTCCTCCATGATCGGTACCCCTTTCGTTGTCAGCCTTCCATCTTGAGCGTGGTTTCAAGCAGGTGTATGTCGGACTCGATGTCCATGATCTCGTCGACCATCAGTTTGGAGAACTGCTTTTCAAAAGCCGTCTCCAGGATCTCCAGCGCCTGCGCCGTGCGATCGCCCAACTGGCGGATCTCCACGGACTGGATCCGCGTTTTCTGGATGTCCAGATACTTGACGAGAATACTGGACGCCGTTTCGAGGTAATAGTTGAAAAACCGGCGGGCGATCGAGATCTTCTCCGGATACTTGGTCACGTACTCGATGATTCGGTTTCCGGTCTCGTACACCCTGCGGCCGCGCGTGCGGATATCGGGCGACTGCACCTGGCGGAGCACGGAATCGATGTCGCGCAGATGGGCGGACGCCTCCTGAAGGATGCGCCGCTTTTCGGCGTCGAACTGGGCGAAGTCAACCTTGACCCTGCCGACGGACCGGGTGGGATCCAGCGACTTGCGTGCGGTCCCATGCAGGATCAACGCCAGAATGACGGCAAACAGCAGCGGGATCTTGAACACGAAATAGAAGAGGGTGAACACCCCGACACCGAGAACGGCGGACAGAATCCTGCCGTCGCGTTTCTTCAGGGGTTTTCGGTCGATTGACATGCGCTTACCTCGATTGTTCCGGTCCCGCCGGATATACATGAGAATTATACATCAACCAGGACAGCACGGAGTATCGGAACGGGAATCCGGTGCCAAGATTTAGCGATGTCCGCCCGTCCGTTCAGGCCGAGATGTCCTGCCTGTTGAACTGCCGGATGCCGAACCACAGAAACACCGCGGCCAGAACCACGGATACGGCGACGCCCCGCAGGAGGATCCCGGGTTCCACATCCAGTCCGGCGAACCGGATGGCATACGCGGTCGGCAGCAGATCCGCCAAAAAGTCCACCACGGCATTGTCGATCACTTGCAGAAGGGTGGTGAGGATGCTCTCGGCGAACTGCAGCCCGATTCCGATGGCAATCACGATGCCCGTGCTCTTTGTCAGGATGGCCGCCGCCGCCAGCATGGCCGCGTAGGACAGGCTCAGGACGGTGATCCTGGCGGAGGCGCCGACCAGACCGACCAGCTGCATCGGCTCGAACGACCCGCCCCATCCGTTGAATACGGTCGCGAGCGCGGTGACCAGAACGGCGCCGAGCAGCGAGTAGCCGAACAGGACCCCCGCCAGCACGAGGAACTTGGACAGGTACAACCGCGTCCGGCTGGTACCGCCGACCAGCATGACCTTGAGCGTCGACCTGCCGTATTCCGACGAGTACAGGGACGCGACCAGAACCATCATGAAAATCTGGAGCATGGAGTACATGTCGGAACCCTGGAACGCGGTCAGTCCGGTCAAATGGATCGTCACCGGCATGCCCGCAGCCTGCGGCAGCTCGGTATCGGTCAGGTCCAGCATGACTTCCATCAGCCGGTAGACCCCGACGATCAGCATTGCATAGACGGCAGTCAAGCCGGCCATGACTTTGACGGCGAGGCCCCGTCTCAGCTTGAAGGCTTCAATGCCCGCCAGCTCAAGCATGGTTCTTCCCTCCCGTCATCTCCATGAAGTGGTCTTCGAGCGTGTACGCGACCGTTCCGAGGGAAGAGACCTCTACGCCGGCCTCGATCACGATCCGGCAGACCAGGGATGTCCGGTCGCCTGCATGCAGGACGCGGATCGTGCCGTCCGGATCGGACTCGACGTCCGCGCGGGGGATGCGCCCGTCCAGGAGGATCGCCTCTTTCGCGCGGTCGGGGTCCGACGTCCGAAGGACCGCGGTCTCCAGGTTCATCGCGGAGAGCTGGGCGTCGGAGATCTCTTCGATGAGCCTGCCCTCATGTATGATCCCGTAACGGGTAGCAAGCTGCGACAGTTCACTCAGGATGTGGCTGGAGATGAGCACGGAGACCTGCTCCCGCTGCGCGATGTCCCGGAGGTATTCGCGAAACGCGTGGATGCCGGCGGGATCCAGGCCGTTGATCGGCTCGTCCAGGATGAGCAGGCCCGGCCGGTTGACCATCGCCCGCGCCAGGCCGAGGCGCTGCCGCATGCCGAGCGAGAAGTACTTCACCCGTTTTTTTCCGGAGAGGGGCAGGCCGACCGCCTGGAGGACCTCGGGGACGCGCCGGTCCGGATCGACGCCGCTCAGGCGGCACTGAACAACCAGATTGTCGCGCGCGGTCATGTATTCATAGAAGGCGGGGGTCTCGACGACGCTGCCGGTTCTGCCGCGCGCACGCGACAGTCCGGCGGGCGAGGATTCCCCGAACAGGGTGATGCCGCCTTCCGTCGGGGCGGCCAGCCCGGTGATCATCCGGATGAACGTGGTTTTTCCAGCTCCGTTGAGCCCGATAAAGCCATAGATGTCTCCCGGATGGACGCAAAGACTGACGTGGTCCACCGCCAGGATCGATCCGAAACGCTTCGTCAGGCCATTGGTCTCGAGAACCGGCTCAGGCATTTTCGCACTCCTCTTCCGTTGACTGTGGCGCCGGCCCCTGGGATGCCGGTTCGGGACGGCGGTACGGGCGCAGGATCAGCCGGTCGCCGTCCTGTTCGGCTAGCAGGCGGTCGCGGCAGGTGATGCCGAGGCTTTCCAGAAATTCCTTGGGAATCTGGACGCGCGCGGCCCGGTCCATGACCAGGACCTCCGTATGGCTGTCGGTGCCGATATTCCCCCCGTGCTCCTGCCGGGTCCCCGCGTCGAGGCTGCCCAGTCCGGCCATCTCCTCGGAATAGCTGTGGATGCGCAGGAACTCGCTGCTGGTCTTGCCGTCACGGATGGCGACCACGCGGTCCACCTTGCGCGAGAGCTGGCGGTCGTGGGTGACGATGATGATGGTGATGCCGGTATCACGGTTCAACGTGCGGAACAGGTCCAGGATCATCGCCGCCGTCCGGGAATCCACCGATCCGGTCGGCTCATCGGCCAGCAGCAGTCTGGGCCGGTTGGCCAGCGAGATCGCGATGGCGATGCGCTGCTGTTCGCCGCCGGACAGCTGCTGAAGCCGATTATGGCGGCGTTCGGACAGCCCGACCATGTCGAGCAGCTCCAGGGCGCGGGCCCGGCGATGGGGTTCGGCGCACAGCATCAGGGGCATCTCGACGTTTTCGAGCGCGGTCAGGTACGGGATCAGGTTGCGGGCGTTGTTCTGCCAGACGAATCCGACGGTCTCGCGCTTGTAGTCGATCACCTCGCGGTCGGACATGGTGAGCAGGTCGTGCTCGTCCACGATGAGGCGGCCGGCGGAGGGGCGGTCAAGCCCGCCCAGCATGTTGAGGAGCGTCGACTTGCCGCTGCCGCTGTTGCCGATGATGGCCATCAGTTCGCCCTGCTCCACGGAGAGGTCGAGCCCCTGCAGCGCCAGCACTTCCAGGTCGACGGTCTTGTAGATCTTGACCAGGTTTTCGCAGTCAACCATCAACATCGGTGATCACCCCGTCCTCAAGCGTGTAGACCAGGTCGGCGACCTCCATCATGTTGGGGTCGTGGGTGGTCATGACCAAAGTCAGGGATTCCTTGTCGATCAGGTTCCGGAACAGGCGGACCACCTGGAGCCCCATGGCGGTGTCCAGTTCGGCGGTCGGCTCGTCGGCGAAAACCAGGGCCGGTTTGTGCGCCACCGCGCGGGCGATGGCCACACGCTGCTGCTCGCCGCCGGACAGCTCCTGGATGCGGTGCTTCACCCGGTTTTCAAGCCCGACCAGTCCCAGGCACTCGAGGGCGCGGTCCCGGCGGTTTTTCGCGTCGTATCCCGCCACGCGGAGCCCGAATTCGATGTTTTCCAGGGCGGTCATGGTGTTGATCAGCGCAATGGACTGAAAGACGAATCCCATGTTCGTCCGCCGGAGCTCGTCGCGTTCGCGGTCGCCTGCAGCGGTGATGTCCGTCTCATGGAAATGCACGGTACCCTCGGACGGCCGGTCCAGCGCCCCCATGATGTTCATCAGGGTCGTCTTGCCGGATCCGGAGCGGCCGCGAAGCATGGTCAGCCTGGCGGCGGGAACATGGACCGTGACGCCGTCCAATGCGCGGATCTCGTCCCGGCCGGCCCGGAAAAGACGTGTCACGCCCTCTGTATATAGAATGCAGCCTTCCACCAAAGGATTTTCCTCCTGTCGGGTCAGTCTTCGCCGAGCTTGACGGCCTGGTCGATGCGGATCTTGAGGATGAGCCT
This sequence comes from uncultured Oscillospiraceae bacterium, assembly GCA_964572095.1. Taxonomy (GTDB): domain Bacteria; phylum Bacillota; class Clostridia; order Saccharofermentanales; family UBA5734; genus JAAYKS01. The sequence continues at coordinate 9,745 of CAZNGQ010000017.1, read as the reverse complement.
TGCGAGCGCCAGGAATCCCACCAGCAGAATCACGCCGACGATGACGAGGATCTTGGTCATGTCGCTGGCATACGAGATTACCCGGAACGGGATCGGCTGGTCCGGCGAGGAGTAGACGAGCCGGAAGAGCGGTACGAACAGGGATCCGCTGAGCTTTCCGATCCCCAGTCCGACGGCGATCGCGACGCCGGAAATCAACAGCTGTTCCGTCAGGATCATGCCGATGATGCTTCGCTTGGACATGCCCATCGCCCGGAAAATGCCGAACTGCAGGACTCGGCTCTGGATCGAGAGGATCCAGTAGATCAGGAACCCGATGGCGCTGATCAGCATGGAGACGATGAAGCCGAGGGAGAACATCCCGTTGGTCCCCTGCAGGATCAGGTCGTTCTTCATTTTGACGATGTCCTGGTTGGCGGACAGGATGTCGGCCACCCGGATGCCGTTGGCTCCGATGGAGTCATAGACGATCCGGTCCGTCGCGCCGTCGGTGCGCCGCATCCAGACCTCGTAGGGTTCCATCGGGGTATATCGGAAAATGTAGTCGAGGTTGGCGATCACCAGGTGGTTGATCCGGACGGTTCCGTCCGCTTCGATCACCTTGGGCGTATACCCCGGCCAATAGTCCACAAACGCGATGACCACGCATTCGTAGGTGATGCTGCGGTCCGTGACGGTGACGCTGTCCCCGACGCCGATGCCGAGCTCGGTCTTGAGGCTGGAGGACAGGATCGCGGACTTGGGCTGGGAGGTCATGACGTTCATGTAGTCGTTGAGGTGGTAGGGATTCAGGTCCTGGCGCGTCCAGACCGTCTGGGCGAAGTCGTACGCGTCGATCCCGAGCAGCTGGATGTTGCCGGCCGACTGGCCTTTGTAAGTCATTCCCGCCTTCTCCTTGTTGAGTACGCGGGTCGCGTGGTCCGTACCGTCGATCCGGCCGTACACCTCGAAGTCCGGCTCGTGGTAGACCACGGTCGCGGTCGCGTCCGTGGAGCCTCCTCCGCCCATTTCGTCGTCGACGATGACATAGCCGTCCTCGTCGTATCGGATCCAGTCGGGAATCAGCCGCAGGTCGGCGCCGACCAGGCAACGGGTGTTGTCCTCCACATGGCGGTTGATCGTGCGGGCGGAGTCCGCGCTGAAGATGCCGATCGACAGGCTCAGGATCAGGAAAAGCATCAGGAAGGCGGCCTGCCCGTTCCGCTGACCTACCTGGTGGAAAGACGCGTAGGCGACCGGGGACCAGATCCGGCCGCCGGCGCGCGACACGATGCGGATCAGCCACGGATACAACCGGAGAAACAGGAGGCCGGCGCCAAGGACAAAGACCGTGGACGCCAGGTACAGGACGAAATCCACATTGCCGGCCGTCACCGCCTCGCTCGATTCCGAGATGGCCTTCAGCTGCATATTCATGCTGTACAGGCCGTACGAGGAGAGGCCCAGCAGCAGCACGTCGAGGAAAAGCCGTTGCCAGACCGGAGCCTTGACCTTGTGGGAACGAAGCCGTTTCTGCACGACGATGCTCAGTTTCGCGTTGGTCAGGACGGGGACCAGTGTCGTCAGCATGAACAGGAGGACCGCGCCGACGCCGGCCAGAATGGCAGTGGAACCGATCTCCAGGGCCAGGGCCTTTCGGCTGACGAATTCCAGGAAGCCGTTGGACGCGCCGAGCACCCGGCACATCAGCAGCCCGAGCGGCGGTCCGAGCAGCAGCGACACGCCGCCAAGCAGGGCGCTCTCGAGCAGGTAGATGCGGAAGATCTGCCCGCGTTTCGCGCCGCGGCTCTGGAAGACCGAGATCTCGTTCAGCTCGCTCTGCACCTTGAGCTGGGAGATCATGAAAATATAGAACACCAGCATCAGGACGATCGGGATGATCAGGATTGAAAGCGTCAGCAGGAGCCGGGCTTCCCGCGCGGGGTAGTCCTGCAGGATGTCGGCGAGGGGAAACGAGGCGAGATTCGTCGAGTTGAACGAGAAGAATTCATCGGACTGGCGCTGGAATCCGCCCAGGATCCTCTCTGTGTTCTCAACACGGATCTCGTGATAGTCAAAGGCGTAGAACCAGGTGGCCTGGCTGAAAGTCCGGTCCCCGCCCTCCGACGAAACCACATCGAAGAACGCCTGCTCGCCGATCAGGAGGCTTCTGCTGAGCGTGATCTCCGGCTGGTACCAGTAGAGATCCGTCGGATCCGTGGGGCGGACGACCCCGACGATCCGGATCCGGAACAGCGACACATCGGGATTCAGGGTGGTATACACGTCGTACACTTTGTCCATCGTCATGGAGGAGTCCCGATAGAAACGCTCGGTGACCACCGCTTCGACGACACCGTCGACCGCCGACTGCGCGTACATGCGGCCGTTGACGATATCCAGCTGCCGCTCGATCCCCTGCACATGCTTGACCGACAGGGTCGTCCGGACGAAATTGCCGTGCGGCGTGTCATCCGTCTTGCGGTTGATCGAGGACAACTCCAGGATGCGTCCGTATGTGAAGGCAGGCGCGTCGACATAGTCCGTCGGCGTCCGGAGCGCGATGTCCTCGACCTTGCGGAAATAGTTCAGGTGGGTGTCGCTGCCGGAGAACTTGAGCGGGGCGTCGACGACGTAATACCCCGGATAAAAGCCGGTGTCGACCTGGTTCTGCTCCATCTCCTTGACGAGCAGCCGCTGCAGGGTCCCGTTCGTATAGATCGGAATGCTGCTGAGCATGGCGACGACGAGAATGGATCCGGCAAGCAGGCAGAGGACTTTCCAGCGGTTGCTGGCGATCTTTCTCAGGACGAAAAGGAACATCCGCTCCTCCTAACCTAGTACGGCATATGGCAGCGTCCCGGGACGCGGGGCCGGTTTCCTCAGCGGTCGATCAGCAGATCCCCGGCGGCCAGCCCGCTCAGGATCTCAATGTCGGTATTGTTCTCGATGCCGGTCAGGACATCGCGTTCCACGCGGATTCCGTCGACGAGGACGTTGACGTACTGGCGGCCTCCGACGGTGTTGAGCAGGCGCTTGGGAATCACGATCGTATCGTCGCTCCGCTCCAGCTCATACTCGAAATAGGCGTTGGCTCCCAGGATGGACGAGTCGGGCAGCGGGGTGTCCGTCTGGATCAGCACCGCCCGGTCGAGGCTGGAGCCGTCGGGGGCGTTGGTCCCGGAGGCGATGACCGTCGCGGTGTAGATTTCGCGGGCCACCATGACGGTGACCTTGGTGCCCGGCACCAGGTCCTTGTAGTTTTCCCCCTCGTAGCGGATCAGGAGGCTGGTCATGTCGGCGATCGTGACGATGGGCACATAGGTCTCGACCCGGTCGTTGTGCTCCAGCTCGGCGACATAGACCACCTGGCCGGAGAACGGCGCCACGATCCTGGAACTTTCCAGTTGAGCCCGCAGGCGATCCATCCGGATCCGGCTGAGTTCCAGGTCGATGGAATACTTCTCGAGGTCGAGCGCCGTGATCTGGCCGGCGTTGTACCGCTCCCTGGCCTGCAGGTAGTTGATCTCGACCTTGCGGTACTCGAGCTCGCCGGTCACGATGCTGTCCTCGATATCCCCGATCATCAGGGAGGCCAGCAGGTCGCCCTCCTGCACCTTGTCCGCAAAATCCACCTCGATGCTGTCGATGCGGCCGGACACCTCGGTGAACGAGACACTCTCCTGGCGGGCCGAGATGATGGACGCGGCATCGCGGATCGTGTTGGAGATGCTGGACGGTTCGACTGTGATCGTCTTGTATTCGATCTCCTCCGGGACGATCAGCGGGGGCGGGAGTTCCTCCTCCTCCGTGGGCAGGAAGTTGCAGCCCGAGGCCGTGAGGGCGATCGCCAGGGCCGCCATCAGCGCCAGGGTTCTTCTGGCCGCGGGCGAGGCGTTTTTACGATGGCTGAATGAAAACATGGCGAGCCCTCCGTTTTACATAACAATAAAAACATTGGAAATCATTATGCCTCAAATACTCGTCGTCTTCAATCGCCTTTCTGTGAAAACTGTCACCTGCACCGGGTGGACTGGCCGGTAACCGGGCCTCCGTGATATCCTGTTTCCAGACATCAGACCAAAGGGTCCGCGATCCGGCGATGCCGACGCAGGACGGAAAGAGACCGACATGGAAAAAAGAACCCCCATTCTCATGCTGACAAGCCCCAACGTCGCGAGCATCCGCGATGACCGCAAGCAGGAGATCCTGCAGGCCTTTCCGGGAGCGGAGCTGATAGTCGCCCACGATGGCCGCGCGCTGGAAGCCGGTTTGCTGGATCACGTCGAGATCGTTTTTGGACCGCTGTCCCCCCGGGACGCCGCCCGCTCACCCCGGCTCAAATGGATCCAGCTCCAGTCCGCGGGCTGCGAGCGCTATACGATGCCCGGCAACGGTTTCCCGCACGACCGCGTCGCGCTGACGACCGCTTCCGGGGTCTTCGACCTGCCGATCGCGGAACACGTCCTGGGCATGATGATCGGCCACTCGCGCGGCCTGTTCCACTTCGCCCGCCAGCAGGCCTCCGGACACTGGGACCGCAACCGGGACGTCGAGCGGGATTTCGCCGGTTCGACCGTCGGCATCGTCGGCCTCGGCAGCATCGGTTCGGCGGTCGCCGTCCGTGCCCGCGCGCTCGGCGCCCGGGTCCTGGGACTGCGCCGCAACCCGTCTCCGGCGGATCCGGTCGACGGGTCGTACACCCCGGACCGGCTGCATGAAATGCTGGCGCTGTGCGACTTTGTCGCCCTATGCCTGCCCTCGACCGTGGACACCTCCCGCCTGATCGACGCGGCCGCCCTCGCGGCGCTGCCGGCGCACGCGTTCATCGTCAACATCGGACGGGGGAGCGCCATCGACACGGACGCGCTGGTGGACGCGCTGCGCGCCGGAACCATCGGCGGGGCGGGGCTGGATGTCACCGATCCCGAACCGCTTCCGGACGGGCATCCGCTTTGGAACATGGACAATGTACTGATTACGCCACACACCTCGGGGGGGTCGCCCGGTGACGAAGACCGCATCCACAAGCTTTTCCTGGAGAACCTGTCGCGTTACCAGGACGGCCGTCCGCTCCTGAACCGGGTGGATCCGGCTGCCGGCTACTGACGGAACGGCTTCTCAGCCGGCGCTTTCCGCGAGTCTCGCGACCGCCTCGTCGAACACCGCGCGTTCCTGGTCGTAGGTGATCCGTCGCCTTGTCTCCTCCCCATTCACCAGCCAGGCCTCGGAGATTTCCGCCAGGGGCCGGGCCGGATCGCAGTCGTCGAAACGCGCGAGGAAAAAGACGGTCTCCTTGGTCCTGCCGTCCGGAAGCGTATAAGAAACGACGCAACGGAACCGGTCGTCCAGGTCAGCCTGACGGCCGGTTTCTTCCAGGATCTCCCTCCGCGCGGTATCGGCCTCGGATTCGCCGGCTTCCATATGCCCCTTGGGGAAGCCGACATGGCCGCCCCGGTTGCGGACCAGGTAGTAAAGCCGCACCCCGTCCCGCACACAATACAGGACGGCGCCGCAGGACTTTTCATCCGGTCGCGGGGACGCGGTCACGGCCGGCTCACAGCCGCCCGTCCGCGGGGCGCTTGCGGGGCGGGACCAGGTCGATCGCCTGGACCGGGCAGATTTCATGGCAGCAGTAACACTTGATGCATCCATCGTCGTATGCGATCGCGGCGCGGCGGTCCCGGATGGCGATGACCTGTTGCGGGCAGATCTCCGCGCATTTCCCGCAGCCGATGCAGTTCGGCAGAATGCCGGGGAACGGGGAATACCGGCGATGGATCCATGCCCGGGCCGACCGGGGGAGCAGGAACATGCCGTCGCCGGGCAGTTTTCGGGTCGCGGGACGGAAAAACGTGGCGAACCGGTCGAGCGGGTCGCCGTGCCAGTCCAGATGGTCCGCGGACCCGGGGATCAGGCCGCGGGCGGACGCTTCCACCAGAACCGGGACTTTGGCGGACGTAAAACCCATGATGCGTGCGCAGGCCAAATCGGCCGCATAGGGATTGAGGGACGCGACCAGGACGCCCGCCTTTTTCGGCGTGCCGCCGGACGGACCCATGCCTTCCATTCCAATGACGCCGTCCACGATGGAAAAGCCCGGCCGGACAAACTCGCAGAGGTCCACCAGCATCCGGCTGAACAACGCGGGGTCCGGGAAACGGGCGTGCAGCGCAGCCTTGGTCAATCCCGGAACGACGCCGAACAGGTTTTTCACCGCGCCGGTCGCATAGGCGAACCCATGGGTTTTCATCTTGGCGGCGGAAACCACAAAGCCGGCATCCAGTACGGGCGCGATGATCGGCAGCGATGTCACCGCGAGCCCGTCCGGAAGGGCGGTCTCGCGGGATTCGGAATCGGTGTTGAGGCTGACGCCGGGAATCCCCTCCAGCGCTTCCATGCCGCAGACGCGGTACAGGATGCGCAGCAGCGGGCCGTTGAAGGGTCCGCCCGGGCTTTCGGCCAGGATCACCTGCGCGCCGGCAGCGGCGAATTCGCGTGCCAGCGCGGCCATCACGGCCGGATGGGTCGTCGTCGCCGACTCGGGACGCTGGGGCATCAGCAGGTTGGGCTTGAGCACCACCCGCATGCCGGGTCGGACCAGGGAGGCGGCACCGCCGAAGTGATCGAGGCAGCGGTGCACCGCCGCGTTGACTTCGGCCGGCTCATAAGAACCGCATGCCGCGAGAAAGACCGATCGATCCATGATGACCTCCGATGTGCAATTCGGGCGTCAGAGCCCGTCGATATAGGGCAGAAGCCGATCCAGCGAGACACAGCCGATGAGCAGCCGTTCTTTCTTTCGGCACAGCATTCGGCGGGTCCAGTCGGTAAACCCTCCGTCACCGATTTCAACGGTTCCGTTTTCCGTTTCGATCGTGATTTTGTAATTCAAGCCTTCATAATACGCATTATCGGATTCCGATTCATTGATCGCCCAGGAGATCGGCGGCTCGATGCCGCGCAGGGTCTGGCACATCCGATCAAAGAAGCCTTCGGGGTCACGGTATCCGATTCTCCTGTTCAGCACGATACTCGCCTTTTTATGGATCTTGTCCTGAATGTACCTGCTAAAAAACGCCAGCTGTCTCTGCAGCAACGTCCCTTCACACCGGTAGGATCCGGTATCCTGACCAGACGAGACCATGCTAAACAGCCCGAAATGTACGGACATTCCCGGACTGGTGTACATCTGGGCGCGGATGACCCGATTGGTTGTACAAAGATGGATGTCATCCACGTTTCTGGAACCGTCGGTTTTCAGTTGGCCAGCCAGCTGCAGTGCCAAAAGGTTTGTCGCATCCGAAATCACTTCCGTTCCGTGTGTCGCCGACAGCACATTGTTCTGGCTGACTGCGCCCAAAACGGAGCTTACGCCAAGCGGTGCGACCGGTGATGTCAGAACCGGCTGGATTCCCGCGAGTCTGGCCGCATCCAGAATATCGGATTCCAACCGGTGGTATGGGATCGGATCGATGTCGCTATTCCGCGTGAAGCGGTTGCCAAGACTGGTTTTCACCAGATCGACCGGATCGATGGATGAAATCTGCAGTTTGTATAATTCGAGCAGCAGGGAGTTCATGTCCGATCGCGACAGACGCTTCGCCTTGTCCAGTAAATCCATGCAGTCCATTTCTGCAAGAATCCGGTTGACGATCCTGTTCACATTTCACACCTCATGACAAATCACAGATGCTGACAGGTAGGTTTGTCGGGTTATTCTATCACGAACGCGGAAGGAGGGCTGCTATGCCGCCGAACCACGTTCCCTTCGG
>CAZNGQ010000017.1:0-1891 GCA_964572095.1 uncultured Oscillospiraceae bacterium | reverse complement strand
TCTATCACGAACGCGGAAGGAGGGCTGCTATGCCGCCGAACCACGTTCCCTTCGGCAAATGGTTTGGCATCAAACCTTGATGCCAAACCACGTTCCCTTCGGCAAATGGTTTGGCATCAAACCTTGATGCCAAACCACTTGCCGCTCGAGAATCTCCAGTAGCAGATGCTGAGCCGCAGGATCATGTCGAACAGCATCGCGCACCATGCGCCCACCAGTCCGAGATCCAGCACATAGATCATCAGGTAGGTGACAACCGGACGGATGACCGTCACGCAGCCCAGCATCGTCAGCGCGACGAACCGCGTATCGCCGGCGCCGCGCAGGCAGCCCGATATGACGACGGAAGAGGTTTGGAACGGCTGGAACAGGGCGACGATGACCATGATGGTGACGCCTGCTTCGATGATGGCCGGGTTGTCGGTGAACATGCCGAACAGCGGATATCGCAGGACGATGATGAACGACATCAGGAACATCGACACGGTCAGGGCCATGCGCTGCGCGACCTTGCCGTACAGCATCGACAGGTCCGGGCGCTTTTTCCCGAGGTTCTGGCCGACCAGCGAGGTCCCGGCCACACCGATGCCGTCGCCCATCGTGAATGTGATCTGCAGGAACTGGCTCGCGATCTGGTGCGTCGCGAAGGCGTCCGTACCGAGATCGGCCACCATGCGGGCGAACGCCATGAACCCGATGCGGAGCGCAAGCTGTTCCAGTACGGCGTTTCCGCCGATTCTCGCGATCCCCTTGACGATCGCCTTGTCCAGCCGCCAGTCGTCCTTCAGGCGGATCTTGAGAAACGTCCCTTTTGTCGTGACGGAAATAATGCACAGGACAAACCCGACGCAGAACCCGATTACGGCGGCGACGCCCGCTCCGGGGACCCCAAGCCGGGGAAACCCGAACCGACCCTCGATCAGGAGGTAGCAGAACAGCAGGTTGAACAGGTTCGACGTGATGTTGACCAGCATCGTGACGCGGGTGTTCCCGATGCCGCGCTGTGCGGCGTTGATCGCCATGGTCAGCGCGTTGATCGGAATCGCCGCGGAGATGATCTGGAAGTATACGGTCGCCGGTCCGATCGTATCGTCCTTCGCTCCCGTCAGGCGCATGAGCGGTCCGGCGGCAGCGATCGCGAACACGGTGATGGCGCCGGCGAGTATCAGGATCAGCACGATGGCGTTGCGCAGTGTACGGTTTGCGTCGTCCTGGCGCTCCTCGCCCTTGCGGCGGGCGACGATGGCCGTGACGCCGATATTGGTCGCCATGAAGATCGCAAGCATGAGCATGCGGGGCTGGGCGGTCAGGCCGACGGCCGCGATGGCCGCCGAACCCAGTTTACCGACCATGATGGTGTTGACCGCGGACACCAGGGACATGAGGACCATTTCCATAACCGCGGGCATCGCAATGTTGAAAAGGTTGCTGTAGGCCTCACGCGGGGTGGGAAAGTCGCCCAGCAACTGGTTGGGCGCGATCATGTGCCGTGTCCCGTACAGACGTTCCAACGGTCGGATCAAAACGAAGCCTCCTCGCATGCTTGACCGGTCTGGCTGCGTGTTCCGGCAATAAAAAAACCCCTCCCGCAGGTTCGAGGCCGTAAGCCGGGATTAAGCGCTTGTTTTTCCAGGCAGGAATGCTTTTCTAATGGGGGAAGTATATCATAACTTTGTCAGTAAATAACAGAAAACCACCTGCTTTTCGTATAAATGCGCATATCCAGGTCGGCATCGTTTGCATCTCAAAGGAACTTTCCCTATTATGATAAACAAAAAATTTTGCGTTCCCAGCAGATGACAGATTGAAAAAGCGGCCATACAAAGAGGTATCGGACGCCACAAATGAAAAGCCGAGGAAGGCGTCTCATGTATACAATCACGCAGAAAGA
>CAZNGQ010000016.1:0-20063 GCA_964572095.1 uncultured Oscillospiraceae bacterium | reverse complement strand
GACCGGCAGGGAGGAACGACTGGAAGACGACCTGCTTCACCGTGGCATGATCATCCGCCATCTGGTCCTGCCGGGCTGCCATCGCGATTCCATCCGCGTCCTGGAGTGGCTGGCCGCCCATCTGCCGCTGGACACACGGCTGTCGATCCTGTCGCAGTATACTCCGGTACCTGGCGCCAGGCGAATGGAACAGATGGACAACGCGCTGGCCAAATCCCTTGGCAGGACCGTCACGACGTTTGAATACCGGAAAGTGATCGACAGGGCGATCAGCCTGGGGTTCACACGCATCCTCGGGCAGGATCGGGCGTCGGCCACCGCCGCTTATGTTCCGCCGTTCTCCTCCGGATCGGATGGGGAGACGGAGACGGATTCCTTCCTGGAATGACGCCTGCGGTTCATCGGGCTGCTTTCCACTGCGGCATGCAGCTGGTCGGAATCGACATGCGTGTAGATCTCGGTCGTGGAGATGCTTTCGTGCCCAAGGATGCGCTGCAGGACGCGGATGTCCGTCTTTCCGTATTTGTACAGAAGCGTCGCGGCGGTATGGCGCAGTTTATGCGTGGAGTAACGGGCCGGGTCCAGGCCGGACTGCCGGATGAACCGTTTGACGATCACCTGCACCATCTTGCTGCTGATGCGGGTGCCCAACCGGGTGGTGAACAGTGCCGTTGGATCTTTCAGCCCTTGAGTCGGGCGGACTTCCATCCAGTCCCCCAGGGCTTCAAGACAGGCGGAGTTGAGATAGATGGTCCGCTCCTTCGCCCCTTTTCCCAATACGGTCATGGTATCCTCATGGATATCGTTCAAGGAGATGCCGCACAGTTCGGACAACCGCATGCCGCAGTTGAGGAACAGTGTCAGGATGCAGGTGTCGCGGGCCTGCGACGCGGATTCCGTTCCGGCGACCGTGTCCAGCAGGTTCAGGCTTTCATCCAGCGAGAGGTAGCGGGGCAGGCGCCTTACCTGCTTCGGCGTCTCCAGCTCATAGGCCGGGTCTTCCTCCAGGATTCTCGCCTTGGACTTGAGGTATTTAAAGAAAGAACGCAGGGTGGCGATTTTGCGCGCGCGGGTCGCGGGTGAACCTTTCCGGACCCGGCTTACATACGTGATGAAAGAGTACAGGTCGTTCAAGCGGATGCCGCGCAGGAAGTCCTCGTCGACGCCCGAGATGTCGATCTCCTCAATGGGTTTGCCCTGCAGTGACTTGTCCCTGTCGCGCAGGAGAAAGCGGAAAAACAGGACCAGATCGTACCGGTATTCCCGGACGGTGAGGGGAGACCGCTCCTGGATCGCCTGTAGATAGCCCAGAAACTCTTCCATATGGCGGAATGTGTCCATTGCGACGTTCCCTCTCCCTCTGGTCGGCGGTTGCCGAATTTATGATAGCACACCCTTGTCAAAAAATTCCTTTGGTGATAAACTACACCGTATGAAAACAAATGTCCACGTCACGAGGACATATCGAAAGGCGAACGAGTATGGACAGGAAATTGAAAGTCGGTATCATTGGTGCAACAGGCTATGTCGGACAGCGTTTCGTCACGCTGCTGGATGACCATCCCTGGTTCGAGACCGCCGCGGTGGCCGCGTCTCCGCGGTCAGCCGGAAAAACATACGAGCAGGCCGTCGAAACCAGGTGGAAGCTGAAAACCGGAATCCCGGCTTCGGTCCGATCAATGGTTCTCTGGAGCACCGACGATATCGAACAATTGTGCGAGAACGTCGATTTCGTCTTTTGCGCCGTCGATATGCCCAAGGACCAGATCCGAATCCTCGAGGAACGGATCGCGAAGACGGAGACCCCCGTGGTATCCAATAATTCCGCGCACCGATGGACGCCGGACGTACCCGTCATGATTCCCGAGATCAACCCGGAACATGCCGCGGTCATTCCGGACCAGCGTCTGCGACTGGGAACCCGTCGCGGTTTCATCACCGCCAAGCCAAACTGTTCCATCCAGAGTTATGTGCCGGCCTTGTCGCCGCTTCGCGACTTCGGTATCGATAAGCTCATGGTCTGCACCTACCAGGCGATTTCCGGCGCCGGCAAGACCTTTGCCGACTGGCCGGAAATGGTTGGCAATCTGATTCCGTACATCGGCGGGGAAGAGGAAAAGAGCGAGCAGGAGCCGCTTCGCATCTGGGGGCAGGTCTCCGGCGGTCAGATCGTTCAAGCGTCCGGTCCGGTCATATCCGCGCAATGTTATCGCGTGCCGGTACAGGAAGGCCATACGGCCGCCGTCTCGGTCTCCTTTGCACGCAAGCCCTCGATGGAAGAGATCCTCGCTCGATGGGCGGCTTTCGAAGGCTTGCCGCAGATCCGCCGGCTTCCTTCCGCACCGGTTCCGTTCCTTCGTTACCTGACCGATGACAACCGCCCGCAGGTGACGCTTGATGTCGATGCCGGCGGCGGGATGGCGATATCGATCGGACGCCTGCGTCCGGATCCGATCCTGGATTATCGTTTCTGCTGCCTGTCGCACAATACGCTTCGCGGCGCTGCCGGTGGAGCCGTCCTCACGGCGGAGCTGCTGGTCGACCAGGGTTATATCGAAGCAAAGTGAATGATAGACTTAGACAAATTCGTTCCGTATGAGGTGCTGAATGCGGCTTGAGATGGCATATGGCAAGGCGACCGTCGCGGTCGAGGTCGACGATTCCCGACTCAGGGGGATTCTGACACCGAACGAGGTTCGGACGGAACGCTCGGGGGTGGAAGAAGTGATCTGGTCGCTCGACCATCCGATCGGCACGCCACGGCTTGAGGAAATATGCAGGAAAGGGGAGCGCGTGGCCATCGTGGCCAGCGACATCACGCGCCCGCTGCCGTCGTATATGATCCTGCCGGCTGTGCTGGAACGGCTGAACCGCGCAGGGGTGCCGGACCGGGACATCACGCTGGTCTTCGCTCTCGGCAGCCACCGAAAACACACGAGAGAGGAAATGATCCATCTGGCCGGTGAAGAGGTTTTTAACCGTATTCGCTGCGTGGATTCGGACCCTTCATCCTGTCGTTACGTCGGCACGTCAAAACGCGGGACAAATTACGCCGTTTTTACGGAAGTCGCCGATGCGGATCGCGTCATTTGTCTGGCGAATATCGAGTATCACTATTTTGCCGGTTACAGCGGTGGCGCCAAGTCCATCATGCCCGGCGTTTCCGACCTGGCCTGCATCCGCAACAACCACAGCGGGATGGTGAGGGAAGAGGCCAGCGCGGGACGGATCGACGGAAACCCGGTACGGGAAGACATCGACGAAGTGACGTCGTTCCAGAAAATCGACTATATTTTGAATGTTGTCCTGGACGAGCATAAAAGAATCCTGCACGCTTCCTCAGGCCATTGGCGGGAAGCCCATCGCAAAGGATGCGCATTCCTGGACCGGTTGTACAAAATCCGGATACCGGATAAGGCGGACATCGTTCTGGTGTCTCCCGGCGGATATCCCAAGGACATCAATCTGTACCAGGCGCAGAAAGCGCTGGACAATGCCAAGCATGCGGTCCGGGACGGCGGAATCATCATCTGGGCCGGATCCTGTTCGGAAGAGCTCGAGAACCGTCTGTTTGAAAAATGGATGCTGGAGTTCGAGCCGGAATTCATGATCTCCGAGATCCAGCGCGACTTCCAGCTTGGCGCGCACAAAGCGGCCGCCATCGCGCTGGTACTAAAAAAGAGCCGCATATTCCTTGTCAGTGACCTGGATCCCGGACTGGTCAGCCGGATGCATCTCGAGCCGAAAGTGTCGGTCGAGGAAGCCATGCGCGACGCGACATCCCTGATGGGCGAGAATTCGACCGTCTTGTTCATGCCTTACGGCGGATCCACATTGCCGGTCGTCGCTGACGTCGAAAGACCATTGGAATGATTCCGGGAAGAGACGGACCGTCTGGAGGCGGTCTTTCTTTCTTTACCTCCAATTAGACAAAATTAAAGTTTTGACTAATTGGAAAGAGGTAAAACGCCGGTTTTCGGCAAAATACAGCCGACCAGCGTTTTGGCGCAGATCGGCTGTATCTTTCGGTTTATGCCGGATATCGGTTTTACCTTAAAGACGTACCGGTTTCCTTCAGAAAGTTGTTCCAGGCGCTGACAACCGCGCGCAGCGACGACCTGCTGACGTTTCCGCTGATTCCCGCGCCTACATAGCTTTCTCCGTTTCCACTGGAGATCTGTACATATGTGATGGCTTGTGATTGCGTCCCGCGTTCCAGCGCGTGCTGGCTGTACGACATGATTTCGAGCGATGTTCCAAAATGCCCGTTGAGCGCCGCACAGAATGCCGATAGCAAACCGCTGCCTTTGCCTGAAATATCACGTTCCTCGCCAGCCACGGAGATTCTCGCCTTGAGTACGACCTCCTGCTCGCCGGTCGCGGTTTCCTGGTAGTCGTCGATCCGGATGGGTTGCGTAATATTGACGTAGCTGTTTATGAACAATTCATGAATTTCTTGCGGTAACAACTCCGCGCGCCTGGCGTCGGAAACCCGTGTACAGACAAGGCCGAAGATCTGTTGAACCGGCTTGGGCAGGTGCAATCCGAAGTTCTGCTCCAGGATATAGGCGACTCCGCCTTTTCCGGACTGGCTGTTGATCCGGATGATCGGCTCGTAGGTCCTGCCGATGTCAGCCGGATCGATTGGCAGATAAGGCACTTCCCAGAGGTCCGGATGTTCCTTCACGCGGACGAGACCCTTGTTGATGGCATCCTGATGAGAGCCGGAGAATGCCGTGAATACCAGCTCGCCGGCATACGGATGCCTCGGATGCACGACCAGGCCCGTGGCGTTCTCGTAAACGGAAACCACGTGGTCGATGTTGCCGAACTCGAGTCCCGGATCGATTCCCTGTGAGAACAGATTCATGGCCAGGACCATGATATCCGCATTGCCTGTGCGTTCCCCGTTGCCGAACAAGGTTCCTTCGACGCGGTCGGCACCGGCCATCAGTCCGAGTTCGGCTGCCGCAACGGCACAGCCGCGGTCGTTATGGGGATGCAGGCTGATCTGGATGCTGTCGCGATATCGGAGATTTTCACCCATATATTCGATTTGGTCCGCATAGACATTCGGAGTGCTCATTTCGATTGTCGCGGGAAGATTGATGATGACCTTACGGCCCTGATCCGGCCGCCACACATCCAGTACCGAATTGCAGATCTCGGCAGCATAATCCATCTCGGTGCCGGTGAAGCTCTCCGGCGAGTATTCAAACCAGAACTCCGTACCAAAGGGATCTTTTTCGGCAAACTCCCTGACCAGGCGCGCTCCCGATACCGCGAGGTCGATCACCTGCTTCTGATCCATGCGGAATACGACATCGCGCTGAAGCACCGATGTGGAGTTGTACAGATGAACGACCGCCCTTTTTGCGCCATGCAGGGCTTCAAAAGTCTTCTCGATGATATGAGGACGTGATTGCGTCAGCACCTGAATCGTCACATCTTCAGGAATCAGGTTTTTCTCGATCAAGGCACGCGTAAATTCGTACTCGGTATCGGACGCAGCCGGGAAACCGACTTCGATTTCCTTGAAACCGATCTTGACCAGAAAAAGGAAGAATTCCAGCTTTTGCTCAATCGTCATGGGAATCTCAAGCGCCTGGTTTCCATCCCGCAAATCGACGCTGCACCACACCGGCGCTTTCGTGATTGCATGGTTCGGCCATCTCCGCCGAGGTCTGGAAATCGTTTTGTACGCACGGTATTTCTTGTAGTTCATCGTGGCGTCCTCCCTTGGATATAAAAAAGCCATCCGTCTCAACGTATGAGACGGATGGCTCTGATCCGCGGTACCACTCACATTCGCCCGAACAGGATCCGGACGCTCTCTGCCGGATACGGGAACCAGCCTGGTTCCGATATCCTGTCGATGTAACGGTCGACCCTCCCGACGCCGCCTAACGGAATGAATCCGCTTCAGTGCGTATGCTCCAAGGCGAGTTCGCCAGTCTTCCCGTATCGTTTCACACCATCCAACGACTCTCTGAAACGCTCGGACTGGGTACTGATCCTCTTCATGGCATTTGCCGTATTGATCTGGTGAAACTCATTAAATCACAGGTTCCAACGGTTGGCAACCCTACTTTGTGCTTGTCATCGTACTTGTGGCAACCGGGATGATATCGAAGCTGTAACCGAGATAGGATTTATCCGAAATCATACCGATGAAATACACCACCGAATCCCCTCCCGTCGAAGCGATGCTTGTAGCGGAGACATCGACCATCACGCCTGATTGCCTGACATCTGAAAAACGGTAGGTGCTGGTGTTCCCTTCCTTGGCGAGCAGAACAAGGATCGTCCCGATTTTATGGTCCCTGGCGATCTTTGCGATGTCTTCATCGGAAATCGTCCGCCTGCATCCGGCGAGGACGGCTTTCAACGCATCGATATCCCGATACGCCTGATAATGGAAAACATCGTCTTCCGTACCGTTATCCAGGATGAGCCGTGCGAAATCCTGATCCGGGGTGATCTCGCTGACGGTTGTATCCGTGTTTTCCGTCAATACCAACGGAAAGGCGAACTGCTGGAAGGAAATGGACACTGTGTTCCGGATGCCGATGATCCGGAGCAGTTCATCCACGTCGGTGAACGGGTTGTTGCTGAATGCGATATACCCCAGGGATCCGATGCATAAAACGGTAATCAGGATTCGCTGGGCTAGTTTGAAACGTCTCTGCGCCTTGCGTTTTGCATTGACTTTTTCAAAAGTGGTATACCCGCGAAGTTTGTACACCCGTTCGCGGTCGGTTCTCCGGATCCTGGCCGTACCGCCTCCCGTATTGCGGCTTCTTCCCTTGCGGCCGATTTGCCGGATGAACCCGCGTAACGCGTCGAGTCCTTGGGTTGTCAAGGTGAATAGGAATGCGATGCCGGTCTTGAACCGTTCCGGCAGGGACCGCGCCACGGCAGTGATCCGGGAGCGGAAAAGCATGGCACCGGTCGATGCACCGGGCGCATCGACGCGACGCACCGATGAGACAGCCTTGTCCGTATCGTCCGGAGTCCCGGGCTCCGTCTGGTTCTCCTCATTGGATTCCAGCGTTTCCGGAGCAGCCGTGTATTCTTCCGGGACTGGAGCCTTCACATCGACGTCCGATACAACATCTGATTCGGCATCCGACGCAACAGACGGCGTGTCATCGACGGATAAACCGGAAACATCGCCAGCCATCCGGCTATCGGTGGCCTCGGCGCTCTCAGCCGGTCCGGACTCCAGGCCGGCCGAAAGCGTTTCGGGAGCCGTGTCCGCCAGCGGTTTCTTGCCGGGTGCTTCCGAATCCGTAGGGTGCTGTGCGGGATGATTCCGCGTGGTGTTTTTCTTCATTTCCAACCCATCCATCTTGAAATCTGTTCATCATTATATCAGATCACATGAAAGTGCATGTCGGATCGGTTGGATAGCGAACAATCGTTTGACAATGCTCTTCGTGGAATGATATAGTGCATTTGAATGAGATGGAACACTTGTTCTCCTTTCTTCGGCGGAGGTGTTTTATGAGTGATCGCAGGTTTACACGCAGCAACATCGACGAGACCATCGATCTCGTTTACCGGTACATCACCGGCTACATCGATCAGAATGGCTACCCCCCCTCGGTTCGCGACATCTGCCAGGGGGTCGGGATCCATTCCACATCGACCATTCATGGGCACTTGAAACGCTTGAACGACAGCGGACGGATCGAGTATACGGCCGGAAAACGCCGGGCGATAACGATTCCCGCCCGGCAGAACGCCCCGGTGGTGAACATGCCGGTTGTCGGCACGGTCGCTGCAGGCATTCCCCTCCTGGCCGAGCAGAACATCGAACGAGTTCTCCCCTTCCCCGCCGAGTTCCTCGGCAAGGCGGAGGATACGTTCGCTCTCAAGGTGCGTGGAGACAGCATGATCGACGCCGCCATCCTGGACGGGGATTATGTACTGGTCCGCCGCCAGCAGGGCGCGGAGTACGGCGAGATCGTCGTCGCCCTGCTCGAGGATGAGGCCACGGTGAAAACCCTCGTCAAGGAAAAAGGCCGCATCTTTCTCCGGCCTGAGAATTCCGCGTATCGCCCGATCCCTTTCGAGGGCGAGAACTGCCGGATCCTAGGCAAAGTCGTTGGGGTATTCCGTATTTGCACGTAACCCTTCATGTCGGTAGGCATCCGGACGATAGGCCTCATTGAAGATATAGTTGACGTTCTCCACCGGATTGATGGTCATGATGGCCGTCTTGAACACCAATTGCTGACGGCCGTCCGTTTCCAGCGCGAGGACGGCATTGTCGAATCCCGCGATGGTTCCCGAGCACGTCTTGTCATTGAGAGTCGTAATCTCGACTCTCACCTTTTCCCTGCGGCAATGATTGAGAAACGCGTCCTGGATGTTGATTCTTGACCCGGCATGATCGCGTCTCGCCGATTGCGGCCCGAGCGGCTGCGCAAACGTGTTGTCCTGGCCGTAACCGGCCTGCCTTCCATAATTCATATCCCCTGATCCCCTTTCACATCGACATGGGTCCCGCGGAGCAGCCGGAGGCTGTACCATCGCCCGTCGCTTCATCTGATGGTATGGGAACCGACTGTGAGGTTCAATCGGATATATGCGAGAATCTACGGGCTGACCGTCTGGATAATTTGATGAATCGTCTTTTCCGGATCCGCGTTGTCCAGCCAGTCGAGTCCTGGCATGCGCCGGAACCAGGTCAGCTGCCGCTTCGCATAGTTTCTCGTCGCCTGCTTGATCCGATTCGAGACATCGGCCAAAGTAGCCTTGCCATCGAGATAAGGCAGGAATTCCTTGTATCCGATTGCCTGGCTGGCTGTGCTGCCGGGATGCGCGGACAATAACCCGGCCGCCTCCGCAGGCAGGCCGGCCGCCATCATCCGGTCGATCCGGGTTTCGATCCGCTCATACAGCCGCGGACGATCCAGATTCAGGCAGAAGGCCTTGAACTGAAACGGGGAACCGTTCCGCCTGGAATCCTCCCGAAGCCGGGAAGCGGTCTGCCCGGTGGTCTCGAACACTTCCAGCGCGCGGATGACACGTCTGCGGTCATGGTCGCTCAGCCGTCCTGCGGTTTCCGGATCGATTTCCATCAGACGGCGGCGCAAGGCGGCGACGCCGATCGCATCCGCCTGCCCCTCGAGCTCTTTCCTCACCTGTTCGTCGCGCGCATCCGGATGGAATTCCAGCCCTTCCATCAGGGATTGGACATAGAGGCCGGTTCCACCGCATACGACGGCTGCATGTCCGCGTGACTGGATTTCATGGATGCTCGCCGCGGCGTCGACGACGAAATCCGCCACACTGTATTTTTCGGAGGGATCCCGGATGTCGATCAGGTGGTGCGGAACACCGCGCCTCTCCTCCTTATCCGGTTTTGCGGTCCCGATATCCATACCGCGGTAAACCTGCATGGCGTCGGCGTTCACCACTTCGCCATCCCAGGCACGGCAGAGATCGATGGCTACGGCGGTTTTTCCGGAAGCCGTCGGACCGGTTACGACGTACACCAGCCGGCTCATACGATCCGCCGAAACCTTTTCTCCAATTCCCTGCGTGTGATCCGGAACAGCGTCGGCCGCCCGTGAGGGCACTGGTAGGGATTGTCCAGTCCGGCCAGATCCTGCAGCAGGGCACGGATCCCGGCCTCGTCGAGGCGGTCGCCTGCCTTGACCGCGGCTTTGCACGCGATCGTGGCATACAGGGCTGTCCGGGTGTCTTCCTGCGTGGACGCATGGTCTTCCAGAAGGTCATCCAGGACCGCGCGCAGCGCGACGATCGGCATGATCTCCCGCTCATTGCCGGGAATCGCCCGTATCGCGATCGATTGCGTGCCAAACGCGTCAAACCGGAACCCGATGGACTCAATTCGCTCCCGCTCGGCTTCCAGCACCTGCGCTTCCCGGGCGGTCACGTCCAGCATGGCCGGCAGGAGCAGTTCCTGGATCTGGACGTGCCCGGACGAAGCCCTGGACAGCAGGCGCTCGAACAGGATGCGTTCATGCGCGGCATGCTGATCCATCAGGATCAGGTCGTCCCGGTCCTCCAACAGGACATACGTACCGAAAACACTGCCGATGATCCGGACGCCCGACAGGAACGGCCTGCCCGCATCATAGGAGGCAGGCGGTTCGGATACCACAGCAGGCTCAGGCGTGGCGGACGGTTGCAGATAGGATCCGTCGGTATCGATCGAGGGGGATGGACCGGTCGCCGTACCGGAGGGAGCAGTCGATCCGGTCGGCGGGAGCGACGCAAAGTCTGCATCACCCTGTTCCTCCGGAAGGAGGTCTGCAAGCCGCATCGGCTCGGGAAGCGGCGGCCTCTCCGGCGTATCTTCCGTCTTCTGTTCCGGAATCTCGCGGTTTTGCTCCAGCGCATTTTTCAAGGCATGCAAAAACGCCAGAAAGACTTCGCTCTCATTCCAGAAACGGACTTCCAGTTTTTGCGGATGTACGTTCACATCGACCAGATTGGGCGGCAATTCGAGCCGCAGGAGTACGAAGGGATGCTTTCCCTTCATCATGCGGTTCCGATAGGCTTCGTCCACAGCCGCGGTAAAGACGCGCGACTGCACCGTGCGGCCATTGACATGCAGGACCTGGCGGGACCGGTTGTTGCGGGCGGAGTCCTCCACTCCCGCAAAACCGGTGACAAGCAAGCTCTCATGGTGGTGGGCGACCGGCAGGCACTGGGACGCGGTCTGCTTGCCGTAGATCGAATAGACCGCGCTCATCAGGTCGTTGTTTCCCGGGGTGCGCAGGATCTCCTGTCCGTTGGAAACCAGCCGGAACGAGATGTCCGGACGCGACAAGGCGAGTTTCTCGATGACATCTCCGATGTATCCGCCTTCGGTCACGTCCCTTTTCAGGAACTTGAACCGGGCCGGGGTGTTGTAGAACAGGCTTTCCACCTCGATGGTCGACCCGTCGGGACAGCCGGCGCGGGCATGCTCCAGGAGCTTGCCGCCTTCCATCCGGACGAGGCTGCCGTCCGCGGCGCCCGGGCGCCGGGTGTGAAGCGTGACGCGGGATACCGCCGCGATGCTGGACAGCGCCTCGCCGCGAAAGCCCATGGTGCCGATGGAATCGAGATCCGCGATCGTGCGCAGCTTGCTTGTCGCGTGCCGGCCGAATGCCGCAAGGGCATCCTCATGGTCCATGCCGCAGCCGTTGTCGCTGATGCGAATGGACGAGACGCCGCCGTTTCGGATTTCCACGGAAATGGACGTGGCCGCGGCATCCATGGCGTTTTCACACAGCTCCTTCACCACGGAAGCCGGCCGTTCGACGACCTCGCCTGCGGCGATGCTGTTGGCCGTCTGGATGTCCAGCGTTCGGATCATTCCCATGAGGTCACTCCTCCCGTCCGGTCTTCCGGGCTTTCTGGACAAGGTCATACAGCTGGTTCAACGCGTCCAGGGGCGTCATCGACTGGATGTCCGTCGAACGCAGTTTTTCCAGGATCCCGTCCATTTTCATGACAGCGGCGGAGGCGGCGAACAGATCCATCTGTCCTTCCATCGGCCGGGCGGACTTTCGGATGCGCAGGCGCTGCCTGCCCTGGTTCTCGGATTCCAGGTTCTTCAGGATCTCCCGGGCCCGGACCACAACCGGATCGGGCACACCGGCCAGCCTGGCGACCTCGATCCCGTAGCTGTCGTCCGAACCGCCTGGATCGATCCGGTGCAGGAAATGCACTTCCCCGTCCTTTTCATCCACGGCGACATGGTAGTTGACGATGCCGGGGACGACTCCCTCGAGGTCGGTCAGCTCATGATAGTGAGTCGCGAAGAGCGTGCGAGAACCCAGGTTGTCCCGATCCGCGATGTGCTCGATCACGGCGAACGCGATGGAGAGGCCATCGTAGGTGCTGGTGCCGCGGCCGATCTCGTCCAGGATCAGGAGACTTCGCTCCGTGGCGTTTTTCAGGATGCCGGCGACTTCCCGCATCTCCACCATGAACGTGGAATCACCGGCGGACAAGTCGTCGGATGCACCGACACGGGTGAAGATCCGGTCGACGATGCCGATGCGGGCTTCCCGCGCCGGGACGAAACTCCCGGCCTGAGCCATCAGGACGATCAGGGCAACCTGGCGCATGTAGGTGGATTTGCCGGCCATGTTGGGACCGGTCAACAGCAGGAACCGGTTTTGGTCCATGTCCAGATGAACGTCGTTCGGAACGAATTTTCCGGCTCCCAGAATTTTTTCGATGACAGCGTGCCTTCCGGCTTTAATCATGATTTCAGTAGACATACTGACATCCGGACGGCAGTAGGATTCCCGGTCTGCGACTTCCGCCAGGGACTGGACGGCATCCAGTCTGGCCAATGCGTCGGACAAGGCCAACAGACGGTCCGCCTGGCCGGCCACCTGTTCCCGGATCCGGACGAACAGCTCGTACTCCAGGTTGACCAGACGCTGCTGGGCGCCCAGCACGGTGTCTTCCAGTTTCTTGAGGTCTTCGGTGATGTACCGCTCGCAGTTCGCGAGGGTCTGCTTCCGGATGTAGCTGTCGGGCGCCTGTCCGATGTTGGATTTCGTGATCTCGATATAATATCCGAAAACCCGGTTGTATCCGACTTTGAGATTTCGGATCCCGGTCTTCTCCCGCTCGTTGGCCTCGAGTTCCAGAATCCAGTCGCGGCCTTCCGTGGAGGCGGCCCGAAGCCGGTCGACTTCCGCGTCATACCCCTTTTTGATGATCCCGCCGTCCTTGAGGGCCAGTGGGGCATCCTCCGAGATCGAGGACGATAAAAGCGCACGGATGTCGTCCATGGGATCCATGCGGGCGCAGAGCGAGGCGAGCAGGGCGGATTGGCAGGTACCTGCCCGTTCCGCGACATAGGGCACATGCTCGAGCGACAGGCCCAGGGACAGCAGGTCCCGCGCATGGATGCTGCCCAGGGAGGCTTTCCCCGTGAGCCGTTCGATGTCGCCCATGCCATGGAGGGCTTCCCGGAGCTCCTGGCGCAGCAGGAACCGCTCCTTGAGCTCCGCGACGGCGTCCAGGCGCCGCAGGATCTCCGCAGGCTGCATCAGGGGCTGCTCGATCCAGCGGCGGAGCATACGGCCGCCCATCGAAGTCTGTGTCCGGTCAAGTACCCAGAGCAGGCTGCCGCGACGGGATTTGTCCCGCATGGTCTCGACGATCTCCAGATTGCGGCGGGCGACCGGATCGATCGCCACGTATTCGTCCGACGAGTAGATGCGCACGCCGCGCATGTGGTCCGGCATGCGGCGCTGCGTTTCCTCGAGATAGAGCATGAGCGCAGCGGCAGCTGGACCCCAGGGCGCGTTCTGCCCGTCGGTTTCCGGAAAGAGCCTGCCTGCCGCCTCGAGCGAAAACTGGCCGTCCGGCCGCACCGACGGCGCTCCTCCTGTCCGCGTTTTCACCTGCCTGGCGGCACGGTGCTCGAGGAAGTCGGCGTTGCAGAGGATCTCCGAGGGCTGGAACCGGGCGATTTCGTCCAACAATCGGGCTTCCGGATCTCCGGTCGCGAGTGTCGTGCCTTCCAGTTCGCCCGTCGTCAGATCCGCCGCGGCCAGACCGAAATACGCTCCGGTCCGGTAGACCGACACGATATAGTTGTTCCGCTTGTCGTCGAGCGCGGCCGTGTCCGTGACGGTTCCGGGGGTGACCACGCGGATGATCTCGCGCTTTACCAGGCCTTTGGCGAGCGCCGGGTCTTCCACCTGCTCGCATACGGCGACTTTGTAGCCCCGGGCCACCAGGCGGCCGATATAGACCTCCGCGGCATGGTACGGGACGCCGCACATCGGCGCGCGCTCGTCCAGCCCGCAATCCCGGCCGGTCAGCGCCAGCTCGAGTTCACGGGACGCGGTGACGGCGTCGTCGAAGAACATTTCGTAGAAATCCCCGAGACGGAAAAACAGCAGGCAGTCCGGCAGCGCTTCCTTCTGCTCGATATACTGCAGCATCATCGGCGTGATGCGGTTCCGGTCGACCGCGGCCAGCAGCGGCGCCGTCATTCGGGCACCCCCTCGATGACGCCATCCAGATAATAGGCGTGCGCCCGATGGATCCGGATGTCGGCCATCTGGTTTTCCAGTCCGGTTTCCAGCTGTTCCGGAGAGAGCCGGATCAGGGTCTCCTCCGGCAGGGAAAAGTTGACCAGGCGATTGTGCGTGGTGCGGCCGGTATAGATGCCGGGACGGGAACTCGCCCCTTCGATCAACACCCGCTGGATCGTGCCTACGGTTGCCTCGTTGGAGGCCAGACTGTGCGCGTCCTGATTCTCCACCAGTCTCCGGAACCGGTCGCCGATGACGTCGGGAGCCACCTGGTCGGTGCGCGACGCGGCGGGGGTGCCCTCCCGGGGCGAATAGTGGAAGGTGAACGCGCTGTCGAACCGGACGCGGTCCATGACGTCCAGGGTGGCTTGGAAATCCTCTTCCGTCTCGCCCGGGAACCCGACGATCAGATCGGTGCTGATGGTCAGGCCGGGGATGCGGCCGCGCGCGTACGCGGCAATGGCCTGATAATCCGCTCGGGTATACCCCCGGTTCATTTCCCGCAGAACACGGTCGCTGCCGGCCTGGAGCGGCAGGTGCAGATGGGACTCGATCACCGGGTGGGCCGCGACGACGTCGATCAGACGGTGCGAGAGGTCTTTGGGGTGCGAAGTCATGTAGCGGATGACGGCAAAACCCGGAATCCCGGCCGCCATGGCCAGCAAATCCGAAAAATCAGGCGCACCCTCCCCCAGATCGCGTCCGTAGGAGTTGACGTTCTGCCCCAGAAGCAGAACCTCGCGGAACCCCTGGGCGGCCAGTCCCTTGAGCTCTTCCAGGATGGCGCCTGCCGGCCGGCTGCGTTCCCGCCCGCGTACATACGGGACGATGCAGTACGTGCAGAAATTGTTGCACCCGTACATGATGGAGCAGAGAGCGCGGTACCGGCGGTTCCGATGGATGGGCAGCCCTTCGGCAATGGTGTCTTCATCGCCCACCTGAAAGACCTTCTTCCCTTCCGTCAGGCGGCGGAGCAGGATGGCCGGCAGGAGGTGGATGTCCGACGGGCCGAATACGAGATCGACGAATGGATAACTGCGACGCACCTTTTCCACATGGCGTTCCTGGCGCATCATGCATCCGCACAAGGCCACGATCCGTCCAGGCCGGTCGCGGTATTGGTTCTTGAGCCGTCCGAGGTTGCCGAACAGGCGGTCGTCCGCGTTCTCACGCACGCTGCAGGTGTTGAGGACGATCAGGTCGGCGTTGTCCGGCGAAGGGACGGGCAGCATACCGCAGGCATCGAGGATGCCCGCGATTTTTTCCGAGTCGTTCTCGTTCTGCTGGCAGCCGAACGTCCGGATATGATACGTACGCCCTTCCCCATACAGATGGCGCAGGACCTGCAGCTGGTCCTCGGGGGGACGGGTGACGTCGGGCGTGCTGGGAAAAGGCAAGGAAAGCACCTCTTGTTCCAATGGAAATAGTTAAAACCATGATATCAGAAACACGATTTCGAGGAAAGAACGACATCCGGGGCGGGATCCGGAACGGATCGGATCCGATACCGGGAAAGCTCGGCTTTCCGTTGTGCCGCATCCGGCAACAGGGAGCCCAGCAGGGTGTGAAACGCCGCGGAGTGGTCCATGCGGACAAGATGGCACAGTTCATGGATGACGATGTACTCCAGCAGGCGTTCCGGAAGCCGCGAGCAGGCAAAGTTGATCGAGATCGAGCCCCTGGCGCTGCAGGACCCCCAACGGGAGCGCTGGCTGCGGAAAGAGAGCCGGACCAGCCGTGTCGCGCCTGCGGGCAGCAGAGGCAGATAGAAACCGACGATTTTGTCCGTCCGCGCCTGAAAATCCTGAGTCTCCAAAGGATCCGGCCGCGATCGGTCGAGCGGGACCGTTTCGGCCAGCCTGCCGGACCGGCCGCGGATCCATGCCGCCTTCGATTGCATGAAAGCCATAACCCGCTTCTCGGATGTCCGGAGCGGCGACCGGATTTCCAGCCATCCCTCGGGGTGCAGGATCAGCGTCAGCGTGCGGCGGGAAGTCTGTACCCACCGGACCGGCATGCCTTCGAAATCCGGCATGGCACGGCTCAGCGGTTTCAACGGGCGCTGTCCGCCGGCAGGGAGGCATACCCGTTTTCGATGCAGAGCAGGGCTCTCTCCCGGGCCTTCCCGCCCGCCTCCAGCTCGTTTCGGATATAGTCGGGGTGTGCGGCCAGGAAAGCCTGCATGTAGGCCATGGGATCCCGGTTGAACGAGCGGACCGTTTCCAGCTGGCTGTCGGTCAGGATGCGCGCATCGCGGGCGGACCGGAACAGGTCGTCGTCCACATCCACGAGGGCCAGGAGGGCGACCCCGGCTTCAGCCAGGTTGGCTTTCCCATCCTGCTTCCGGTCGATCACCACAAGCGCGGCCGGCATCGTGGCACCGAAGGATTCCACGACCGGAATCCAGGCCCGGGTGAAACTCGCCGCCTTGGTGACGATATCGGCGACATGCAGGGCTCGTTTGCCGGAAAGCTTACCGGTCGGATCCGGCCGGAGCGGTCTGGAGTCTTGAAAAGAGGGATCGGACAGGACGCAGTCCCCGTTCTTGAAAATGGACAGATGCGGCATTTTCAGCTGGTCCGCGACCAGGAGCGAAAAGAAGAAGTCCCGGCGCTCGCCGCCGGATACAAAATCCACTGTCAGGCCGCGGGCCTTTCGCACCATGGCGTCGATGACCTCGCGGAACGTACCGTCGCTCGCGTATCTCTGTCTGAGATCGTCCAGCAGGAGTCGCGGAAAAGCGACCGGATCCTCCCGGATGAGCGATTCGATCCGCGCCAACTGGTCTGCCGCCGCCTTTTCGCCGCCAAACAGGAAGTGGGTGTTGATGTAATACGGCCCGAGCGTCCCGGACGTGTACCAGAACGGACGGTCCGGATCACAGACGCGGACGGCTTCCGTCCGGAACAGGGCATTCACAACCATCGTGCGGTCATCCATATAGCGATCCTCTCTTGTCATCCGGTCTCGCCCCAGCGTCTGGCGGAGCCGATGATTTCGTCCAGGGTTTCAATCTTGTTTTGAGCCATGAACGCGCGTATTCCATTAATGATGTCCAGACATGCTGTTGGTCTTAACAGACTGGCGGTACCAACCTGGACGGCCGATGCTCCAGCCATGAGAAACTCGATCGCGTCTTCCCCGCACTGGATGCCGCCCATCCCGACGACCGGAATACGGACGGCATGCGCGACTTCGTAGACCATGCGGACGGCGACCGGCAGGACCGACGGCCCCGACAGCCCGCCGGTGTTGTTGGCGAGAACCGGTCGTCTGGTTCGGATGTCGATCCGCATGCCCAGCAACGTATTGATGAGACTGACCGCGTCCGCGCCGGCTTCCTCCGCCGCCCGCGCGATGTCCGCCACGCTGGTGACATTGGGCGTCAGCTTGACCCAGATCGGTTTTCGGGTCGCTTTCCGGACCGCTCCGACGACTTCCCTCACCTGTCCGGGATCGGTTCCGATGCTCATGCATCCGGACTTGACGTTCGGACAGGACAGGTTGAGTTCGATGACATCCGCGTCGGTGGCATCCAGCCGCTCACAGACCGTGATATAGTCCTCGGTACAGTGTCCGGCGGCATTGACAATGACTGGAATGCCGAATGACCGCATGAACGGCAGTTCATCCCGGATGAACGTGTCGACTCCCGGGTTCTGCAGGCCGACGCTGTTCAGCATGCCGCAGGACGTCTCGGCGACACGGGGGCTGTCGTTTCCCTCCCTCGGCAGCGGCGTCAACCCTTTGGAAACGATGGCGCCCAGCTGGCCGACGTCCCAGATCGCCGCCATTTCGCGGCCGAATCCGAACGTGCCGGAAGCCGGCATGACCGGATTGGCCAGATTCAGGGTTCCTACGCGGACCGCGGTGTTCACTCCCATACCACATCCTCCGCGCGGAAAACGGGGCCGTCCACGCAGCAGCGCGCGTTATGATAGGGCTTCTCCGGATCCGCCGACTTCGTCTTGCACGTGCAGACCAGGCAGACGCCGAACCCGCAGGCCATGCGTTCTTCCAGCGAGACCTGGCAGCGTACGCCCAGCTGTGCCGCCTGCACCCTGGCGGCGTTCATCATGGGCATCGGGCCGATCGCGGCGATCAGGATCCCTTCCGCGGGCAGCCGCTCGCCGGATACCCGGCAGGAATCCCCGTCGAGGCAGGATGTCTGTGTCAGCGCCTCGACGCAGTTGCCGTGGAACCCCAGGTCTCCGGCGTCCGAAGCGAAGTTCGCGCAGTCGGCAAGCAGGGCGACGCGGTCCGTCAGGAAAGCGGACTCAAAGGACCGGTAGCCGCAGTAGGCGATGGTGCGTATGCCGGCTTTACGGGCGGAATCCAGCAGGAACAGGACGGGAAACAGGCCGGTGCCGCCGGCGATGGCGACCAGGGTCGCGACTCCTGTCAAATCAAAGCCGTTTCCCAACGGCCCCAGCACGGAAAGCGTGGTCCCCGCGG
The DNA here is from genome assembly GCA_964572095.1 of uncultured Oscillospiraceae bacterium. Lineage (GTDB taxonomy): Bacteria > Bacillota > Clostridia > Saccharofermentanales > UBA5734 > JAAYKS01. Next base: position 1,575 of record CAZNGQ010000016.1, on the reverse strand, counting down.
GCAGACCTGCCAGGTAGCGCGTTCCGCTTCCCTTGACCTGGACCCCGACCTGGATGGTCCCCGCTGCCGGATCGGCGCCGGCGATTCCAAGCGGCCGTCGAAGAAACCGGTCGCAGGCGATCTGCACGAATTGGCCGGGGCGCGCGGCTGAAGCGATTTCAGGGGCGTCCAGCGTCAGCAGCGCGATGCCGTCCGCCAGCTTCTCGTTCGCAAGGATCGGTGTCAGGCATTCTTTCGGTGGATTCAGCGTCTCATACCTCATTCTTTTTCAGCATCTTGTTTTCCATCGGCATTTCGCTCAGGGGCACCCTGTTGTCGCGGGTTTCCGCGACGATGGCGGAGAACTCCCGGATTTCCATCGGGATCAGGTCTTCCGGCTTCAACTGGCGCTTCAGGCACTCGTTCACGGCCACCAGCGTATCCAGCGACGTGATCGTCGGTACGCCATGCTCGATGCAGTGGCGTCGGAGCTGCATGGATCCGCGGTCTTTCAGGCTGGTCGACGTCGTGTTGATCAGCAGTTTCACCTTGCCGCCCGAAACCAGGGACAGGACATTGGGCTTTTCCTCCTCCAGCTTGCGGACCGTGTTGACCGGGACCCCGTGCCGGTTGAGATAATTCGCCGTTCCGCCGGTTCCGTACAGTTCGTACCCCAAATCGAACAGTTCCTGCGCCAGCGGCAGCAAGTCGGATTTGTCGCTGTCGCGCACGGACAGCAGGATTCCGCTTCCCCGCTCGGGGAATTTGAATCCGGAGGCGAGGATGGCCTTGTACATGGCTTCGCTGTACTTGCGCGAGAGTCCGAGAACTTCGCCTGTGCTCTTCATTTCCGGGCCGAGGCTCGTATCGACATTGTGAAGTTTCTCAAAGGAGAACACCGGAGCCTTAATGGCATAGATCGCCGGATACCGCGCGTACAGTCCAGTTCCAAACCCGAGATCCTCGAGTTTCGCGCCCAGCATGACCCGGGTGGCGAGGTCGACGATCGGGATTCCGGTCACTTTGCTGATGTACGGGACCGTGCGGCTGGAGCGGGGATTGACCTCGATGACATAGATGTCGTCGTTGTAAAGGATGAACTGGATGTTGATCAGGCCGATGACATGCAGGGCTTTGGCCAGGCGGGCCGTATAGTCGACGATCTGTGTGCGGAACCGGTCCGCGATGTAGGCCGGGAAAATCGATATGGAATCGCCGGAATGGATCCCGGCGCGCTCGAGATGCTCCATGATGCCCGGAATCAGGATGTTGTCTCCGTCCGACACCGCATCGACCTCGAGTTCCACGCCCATCAGGTATTTGTCGATGAGGATCGGATGCTCCTGCTCGTTGATGTTGATGATCTCCATGTACTCGCGCACGTCGTTGTCGTTGTAGGCGATCGTCATTCCCTGCCCGCCCAGGACGTACGAAGGTCGGACGAGAACGGGATACCCGATTTTTTCAGCGGCGGAGATCGCTTCTTCGGCGGTGAAAACCATTCCGCCGTGGGGCCTCTTGATCCCGCAGGACTCCACGATCGCATCGAACCGCTCGCGGTCCTCGGCGGCGTCGACCATGTCGGCTGATGTGCCG
>CAZNGQ010000015.1:0-20147 GCA_964572095.1 uncultured Oscillospiraceae bacterium | reverse complement strand
CGCGCTGTTCGGCTCTCTCTACGCCATGTCGACCTATGTGATCGCGTATTCCTGGAATATCATGTGGCTGGACGGCGTCCTGATGCTGCCGGTCATCGCGCTGGGCCTGGACGAGATGATCGCCGGCCGCAGGTATATCCGCTATGTCGTTCTGCTGGCGCTGACGATCACGTTCTGCTATTACATCAGTTATTTCATCTGCCTGTTCCTTGTCATTTATTTCCTGATCTCGTATTTTTCCATGTATCCGGCCCTCCGGTTCGGGCTGCTGCTCCGCAAAGGGGTGAAGTTCGCGTTTTTCTCCGCCCTGGCCGGCGGGCTGTCCGCCATTGTCGTCCTTCCGACGTACACCGCGCTGCAGCTCACCTCCGCGGCCAACGACACGATGCCGTCCGTCTGGAAACTGTCCTTCAACCTGTTCGATTTCCTGACCAACCAGATGCTGGTCGTTCCGCTTCACATCCGCGACGGTCTGCCCAACATCTACTGCGGTCTGGTCATGCTCCTGCTGATCCCCCTGTATTTCTTCAGCCCGACGATCCCGATCCGGTCCAAGGTCGCGCATATCGTCGGTCTGATGATGGTGTACTTCAGCTTCAACATCAACGCGCTCGACTTCATCTGGAACGGTATGCACTACCCGAATCAGCTCCCGTACCGGTATGCGTTTGTCTATGTGTTCCTCGTCGTCTCGATGGGCTATCCGGTCTTCCTGCGCCTGAAGGAATTCCCAGCTCGGCTGATCCTGGGTGTCGCCATGGCGGCCGCGGCGTTCGTCCTGCTGGCGGAGAAACTGGGTGCGGCGTCGGCCGATCCGCTGACGGTGTATCTCAGCGTCTTCTTTCTTTCGCTCCTGGCGGCCGCGTTCGGGTATGCGCGCAACGTCCGCCATCCCCGCGAACTGAGGATCACGGTGCTCGCCAGCGTGATCATCGCCGAGATCCTCGTCAACACGTTCGTCTCGGTGGATCTCCTGGACCGGACGGAGTATTATTCCGACCGCGGCGGCTTCGTCGAGGACCGGGTAAGGCTCATCGACCTGATGGACCGTGTCGAGGCCGACGGCAGCGGGGACTTCTACCGGGTCGAACTCCTGGAACCGCGTACGGTGAACGATACGATCCTCCACAGCTACCGGGGGGTCTCCGTCTTCGCCTCCACCGCGTACCTGAAGACCACGCAGGTCATGCGCGCGCTCGGTCTGCACAACAACGGCATCAACAGCTACCGTTTTTCGGACTCCACCCCGGTTGTGGAGTCGATCCTCGGCATCCGGTATCTTGTCGGAAAGGACGCCGCCTATTCCCGGCCCACGATGGAAACCGACCGGACCGACGGCGAGTACACGGTATTCAAGAATCCATATGCCCTGCCGGTCGCCTACATGGCTGGCCAGAACATGGACGACTGGCAGCTGTACGACGACAATCCGTTCGATGTCCAGAACCAGTTCCTGCAGCTGTCCACTGGCATCGATAAAGTATTCCTGCCGCTCAAGACCGCGGTCCTGACCGAGTCCAACATGACAATCCAAAAAACTTCGTCGGATTCGTCGTATTCCTATACCAAGCCCGGAACCGGGAGCTGTTCCGCGACGCTCACGATCGACGTCCCCATATCCCGGGAGGTCAGCTTCTACCTGGACGCGAACCAGCTGGATACCACCATGGTCACGATCGGCGACGACGAGACCGGCGCGCGCAGCTACGACCTGAAACGTCCGTACATTGTCGATCTGGGCTTCCTGGACGCTGGAACGGTCATTCAGGTGCAGATGACGTTCAAGGACGCGACGAGCGGGTCGATCAAGCTGTACGCCGCCAGCCTGGACGAAGTGCGGTTCAAGCAGGCGATGAAAAAGCTGTCCGATCAGGGCCTGGATGTGGAAACATTCAGCGATACCTCCATCGTCGGAACCATTCAGGTCCGGGAAGCCGGCACCCTGTTCACAAGCATCCCCTACGACGCCGGCTGGACCGTCAAAGTGGACGGAAACAAAGTGCCCGCCAGCGCCTTGGCAGACGGGCTGCTTTCCGTCGAGCTGGTTACGGGCGAACACCGAATCGAAATGGAATACCTGCCTCCGAAGCTCCTGCTGGGAGCGCTGGTCACCGCCGGTTCACTGGTCGTTCTGGCCGCTGTCGCCCTTGTCCTCGGCCTGATCCGACGCCGTCGCCCGCCGGACGAGCCGCTTTCCGGGCTCTGGCCGCCGATCCCCGAGTGGTCGGAATACGACGGGGAAGAAGAGGCAACGGATCTGGATCTCTTGTCGCCGGAACATGACGATGGAAGGGGCGCAGACGGATGGCACGCCACCTCCCGGTACCGGTCACTGCAGGCAGGGGAGCCGGGAGGGCGCGCGGGGGCTTTACAGGAAAAAATCCGGCATATCACATTGCCGGAAATCACTGCGGACGAAGTGGAGACGGAAACCGGTTCGGTTCTGCCGCCGCAGATCCCGCTCAATCCGGTCGACAACCGGTTCGCGCCGGCGGCATCCGCTCCGGAGACCGGAGCCGGTATGTCAAGTCGCGACCGTGGTCCCGACGATATCCCCGAACATGGAGTCCGGGAGGATGCGGCCGAGCAGGATGGAGATCAGAAACAGGACGATGGCGAATCCGATCAGGATGAGCATGGCGTAGAGCGTACCCTTTAACGCCTGCTTCCAGTTCCTGGCGGTTTCCTTGCGCTTCTGCTGCCGGGTCATCGGCCTGCGGTTCTGTGTATGGGTGTACAGGAATGCGCCGCATTGCCCGCATACCGTTTTTCCACTGCTTTCCGTTCCGCACTTTGGACACTTCATGTTCTGCCTCCTCGTAATCAACCCCGGTCTTCCTTGTCGTACATGGCCGCCATGTACGGATGGTCCGGGTCATATTCGGTGAGCGTTCGCGGGTTGGCGACCCGGCCGGGCGGTCTGCGGTTTGCGCCGGCCATCCCCATGGACTCGTCGCCCAGATCCTCGCGGACGGTCCGCGCCAGATCGGAAAGACGGGCGACGACTTCCGGGTGGTCCTCCGCGAGATCCCGGCACTCGCCCGGATCCGCGGCCAGGTCGTAGAGCAGCGGAACCGGTGTGCCGTCCGCCTTGCGCAGGTGCAGCTTCCATCGCCCGCAGCGGACGGCCTCCAGTGAATTCCTCATATAGTACCAGAATGTATCGCGGACCGGCGCTCCGTCATCCGAAAAAAGAAGCCCCGACTGGTCGATCCCGTCCAGGATCCGGTCGGACGGAGGCTGCACGCCGGCCAGCGCGGCAAATGTAGGCAGAAAGTCCAGCGACGCGGTCAGGTGGCCCGAAACCCGGCCAGGCACGATCCGGCCCGGCCAGTGAAGGATGCACGGAACGCGCTGTCCGCCTTCCCACGTCGTTCCTTTCCGTCCGCGCAGCGGCGCGTTGCTCGCGCCATGGTCGCCGCGGGAGCCGTTGTCCGACGTGAACAGGAACAAGGTGTCTCGTTCGATTCCCAACCGCGTCAGCTCGTGCCGTATAGCCGCCACCGACCAGTCGACGGAAGCGAGGCAGGCGCCGAAGTCCCCGTTGGAAGTCTCCCGGCAGAACCGCTCCGCGGCATACAAAGGGAGATGCACATGCATATGGGCGAAATACAGGAAAAACGGGCGATCCTGCCCGGCGCGTATAAAACGCACCGCTTCCTCGACGTAGCGCTCCGTCAGACCACGCTGGTCGGGCTGCTGCTGGACCACCTCTTCGCCGCGCATCAGGGGAAGCGGGCAGTAGAGGTCCGGTGATCCTTGCTGGCGGCCCATGTCGTTGCTGTAGGGCAGGCCGAACCAGGAATCGAACCCATGCCGGGTCGGCAGGAATTCCGGCTGGTCGCCGCAATGCCATTTTCCGACCATGCCCGTCCGGTATCCGGCGTCACGAAGCAGGCTGGCCATCGTGACCTCCCCCCGGGAAAGCCCGAGCCCCTGCCCCGGAAAAAGCACCCACTGCCCGTCGAAATCGCCAAATCCGATGCGGGGCGGATAACATCCGGTCAGCATGGCGCCGCGGGACGGGCTGCAGACCGGCGAGGCCATATAGAAATCGGTCAGCCGCAGCCCCTCGGCGGCCAGCCGGTCGATCTCCGGCGTCCGGTTGCAGGTCGACCCGTAGCATCCGAGATCCCCGTATCCCAGGTCGTCGCAGTTCATCAGCACGATATTGGGTTTTTCACCGGCCATGGTTTCCGCCTTTCCCGCCGCGGTGGCGCCAATCCCATTGTAGCGTTCCATTTGGACAAATGAAAACCGCCAGTGTAGAATGGGGGCATTCCATTTCCCCTTGGAGGTTCCATGGATATAAAAAGCGTTTTCATGCTGGTCGGAGGACTGGCGCTTTTCATTTACGGCATGCTCCAGCTGGGAGAAGGCTTGCAGAAGGCCGCCGGGGAGAAAATGCGGCGGTTCCTGCAGCTGTTGACCGGCAATCCGATCCTCGGCGTGCTGGTCGGCGCGCTGGTCACCATGATCATCCAGAGCTCGTCCGCGACGACCGTCATGGTGGTCGGCTTCGTCAGCGCCGGCCTGATGTCGCTCCCTCAGGCGGTCGGCGTCATCATGGGCGCCAATATCGGCACGACGATGACGGCCTGGATCGTCTCGTTCAAGATCGACGAGTATGCATGGATATTCGTCGCGGCCGGGTTCCTGCTCATGTTCGCGGTCAAGAAGGAGAAGATCAAGTATATCGGGCAGGTCCTCCTTGCATTCGGCATCCTGTTTGTCGGCCTCAATACGATGGGCGGAGCGTTGAAGCCGCTTGGCCAGAGCCAGCAGTTCAAGGACCTGCTCCTGTCCATCAAGGACGTACCGGTCCTGGGACTTCTGGTCGGAACCGTCTCCACGATGGTCATCCAGAGTTCGTCGGCGGCCATCGGCGTTCTGCAGTCCCTGTCCCGCGTTTCCACCGATGCTGCGGGGACTCCGCTCATATCGCTCTACCAGGCGATCCCCATCCTTTTGGGAAGCAACATCGGCACGACAATCACCGCCATCCTGGCCTCGATCGGTGCGAAACGCAACGCGAAGCGTGCCGCGCTCGCGCATACGATTTTCAACATCACCGGCTCGCTCATCTGCATGCTGGTTCTGGTTCCGTTCACCCGACTGGTCGAGTGGATCCTCCGGCTGCTCGGAAACACGCTCCTGCCGGACGGCGCGTCCGGGGTGGCGAATCTGCTTACACCGTCTGCCGACAACATGATGACCGGCATCGCGCTCTCCCATACGACGTTCAACCTGGTCAACACCTTGATCTGGCTCCCGCTTCTGCCGGTCATGGTGATCATCATCCGGTTTTTCATCCGGGGCGAGGATCCGGCGGACACGCGTGTCATTCGCTATCTGGACTATAAGGTGATCGGGAATCCCGTGGTGGCCATCGATCTCGCCAACAACGAGATCGCCCGCATGACCGACATGGCGCAGGCGATGCTGGCACGCTCCCGCGAGATGCTGGTTTCCGGCGATCTCGGCATGGCCGCGCAGATCGACGAGATGGAGGAGACGCTCGACTACCTCGAAAACGAGACGGTGCGGTACCTGTCGACGATCTTCGCCTCGTCGGCGGTCACGGAGGCGGTTTCCAACCGGGTCGCGGCCCTGATGCACGCCACGAACGACATCGAGCGCATCGGCGACTATGCCTGCAACGTCATCGGCGCGGTGCGCCATATGCAGCAGAACAAGCTCCAGTTTTCACCGGACGCGCTCGGTGAGCTGGAGGAGGCGTTCCGGCGGATCGAGAAGATGGTGAAGGAAAGCGCGCAGGCATTGAACACCTCCGACCTGGTTTTGGCCGGCATGATCATGAGCCAGGAGGACGAGATCGACCTGCTCGAGGACAACCTGCGGGCCAGTCATCTGGACCGGCTCAACAACGGGTTGTGCAACCCGCAGGCCACGGTCATCTTCCTTGAGCTGATCCACATCGTCGAACGCGTGTCCGACCATTGCAAGAACCTTGCCGAGATCGCGTCCAGCGGCTCCCACTACCAGGCCCACCGCCTCGAAAGCGCGCCGCAGTGATTACACGGGAACCGTCCAGGAGGATGCGGCATGGCTGATTTCGGCGAGATGGTCGCCATCACGGTCAACGATCTGGAAGAGAGCATCGGCAGTTCCAAAGTGCTGCCTTTCATACATGACGCCGAAATGAAGTTCCTGGACCAGACGGTCCGGATCGCGGACCGGATCGCATGGGACAACCGGATCCAGGCGGTCTTCATATCGGGGCCGACTTCTTCGGGCAAGACGACCTTTACCAAGCGGCTTGCCGCCGCGCTCGCCTTTATGGGGCGCGCCACCTGCCAGCTCTCGCTGGACGACTACTACGGCGACCGGCCGGCGTTCCTCGACGAAAAGAGCCGGCCGGACTTTGAGTCGATCGGGATGCTGGACACCGACCTGATGATCGACCAGATCCACATGCTGCTGGACGGCTACGAGGTCCACGTGCCGCATTTCGACATGAAGGAGCGCAAGCGGGTCTACACCTCCGAGCGCATCCGCAAGGTGCCGCCCGACGGCGTCCTCCTGGTCGAGGGGCTGCACGGGCTTTCCCCGCAAGTGTTCGGCAGCCTGGACCGCGAGCGGACCCTGGGCGTATTCATCATGCCGTTCGGCACGCTGCTCGACAGCAGCCGCCTTCTCCAGCCGCGCGAGATCCGCATCCTGCGCCGCATTTCGAGGGACTCGCACCACAGGGGGGCGACCGCGCTGGAAACCCTCGACTACTGGCCGGTGATCGACAAGTCCGAGTCGGCGGTGTTTCCGGCCTACCTGGCGGCCGCGGACGTGTTTGTCAATTCCCTGATCCCTTACGAGTTCTGCGTGATTTCCCACCTGGCGGCCGATTGCATCCGGGAGTCCCTCACCGCGTGGCGCGACGGCACCCTGAACGGATCCGTCTACCTGTCGGGCAAGGGGTTCGCGGAAGCCGGCGTCGCCGCGGCCGAGGCGGAGCGGCTGTTGGCCCGGATCATGCGGATTCCGCGGCTCGAGACCGGTAATATCCCGGGCATCTCCATATTGAACGAGTTTATTCGGTAAAATGAAGGAATAAGGGCTGCCGTTCCTGCGGATCGACCCGGGGATGGAAGCGGAAGGGAGCGCGTCACATGCCGATCAAGATACCGGACAACCTGCCGGCAACCAGCATTCTCGAAGAGGAGTTCGTGTTCGTCATGCACGAAGGGCGCGCCTACCGCCAGGACATCCGTCCGCTGCGCATCCTGATCCTCAATCTGATGCCCAACAAGATCTCCACTGAAACCCAGCTTCTGCGGCTCCTGTCCAACTCCCCCCTGCAGGTGGAGGTCGACCTGATCTATACCGCCAGCTACAATCCCCGCAATACCTCGCAGGACCATCTGGTCAAATTCTATGAAACGTTCGAGGACGTCGCCGACCGCCGATACGACGGCATGATCATCACCGGCGCGCCGGTCGAGCACATGCCGTTCGAGGAGGTGGCGTACTGGGACGAGCTGGTCCGCGTCATGGAGTGGAGCAAGGACCATGTCTACTCGACCCTGCACATCTGCTGGGGCGCACAGGCCGGACTGTACCACCACTACGGCATTCCCAAGTACCGGCTGCCGAACAAGATGTTCGGGGTCTTTCCCCATTCGATGAGCTATACCCGCCCGGTGAAGCTGTTCCGCGGCTTTGACGACGTCTTTTTTGTCCCGCACTCCCGCCACACGGAGATCCGCAGGGAGGACGTGCTGGCGGTCCCTGGCCTACGACTGCTTTCCGAATCCCCGCTCAGCGGGGTATACGCGGTCTCGGACATGACCGGACGGCAGATCTTCCTCACCGGGCATTCCGAATACGATCCGGACACCCTCAGGGACGAATACGAAAGGGATCTGGCCAAAGGGCTCCCGATCGACATCCCGTACAATTATTTCCCGGACGATGATCCCGCAGCGCCGCCGCGGGTGACCTGGCGCAGTTCGGCGAGCCTGATTTTCGCCAACTGGCTCAACTATTATGTCTACCAGATGACGCCGTTCAACCTTGAAAACCTGGCGGGCGTCGATGCGACGGACGCCGGGGAAAGCGCAGAGTGAAAGCAGGAGGGACTCTTATGGCCACGACAATCACAACGGAAAACTTCCAGACCCTGATGGACGGCGCACTGCCGGTCATGATCGATTTCTGGGCTCCCTGGTGCGGCCCCTGCCGCATGGTCGGCCCCTCGATCGACCGCCTGCACGAGGTCTATTCCGGCCGCGCCGTCGTCGGCAAGCTCAATGTCGACGACGAAACCGCGATCGCCCAGCGTTTCCGTGTCATGAGCATCCCGACGGTCATGGTGTTCAAGGGAGGCCAGGCGGTTGAAACCGTGGTCGGCGCCCGATCGTACGAGGACCTGGAATCGCTTCTGAAAAAGCATCTCGGCTGACAGGACCCCGTCAGTCAGTCTCCATCTGCCATCCAGCCATCGCGGCCGTCGCGCAGCAGCGCGCCGAACAGCTTCGCGCGGATGTCGGGAATTCCGGCAGCCAACGCATCCAGTTCAGCCGCGGCGGCCGCCCGCGCGGTCTTGCCGGCTGCCGGGCATTCCGAAGGTCGTACGGAGAGCGCATGGTCCCGGCAGTATTCAGCGACAAGACGGACCGGGACATACAGGAGCGGCCGGATCTGGTCGATCCCCGCGCGTGTCAGTGCCGTAACGGGGGAGAAGCTGCCGAAGCGCCCTTCACGCGTCAAACGCATGAAAAGCGTCTCGACCGCGTCGTCACGGTTGTGGCCCAACGCCAGTGTCCTGCACCCCGTCCGCGCTGCGAATCCCGCCAGCGCCGCGCGCCGGACCCGCGCGCACAAGGCGCACGGAGAGGACTGCAGGCCGCCCGGCGAACCGTCTCCCGGATGAAAGACGGAAGCGCCGAGCCCGGCGTCCAGCAGGTGGTGGGGAACGCCCAGGCTGCCGCAGAGTTCGGCCGCCTCCTCATATTGATGCGTCTCGAAGCCCATCCGCACGGAAGCCGCAGTCAACTCAAAGCGGGCCGGATGGTACTTCCGCAACAGCGAGAGCGCATGCAGCAGCGCCATGCTGTCCTTGCCGCCCGACACACCGACGAGCATGCGGTCCCCCGGGCGGACCATGCGGAAATCAAACAGGGCCTTCTGGACCATGGAAACCAGCTGTGACACGTTTTTCTCTGCCATGCATCGAGTATAGGCAGACGGCGCGGTTCCCGCAACCGCCGCGCAGGAATTTGCACTGCAAAAACGAGGGCGTATAATGGTAGCGCCACTAAATCCATGAGAAAGCGATCGAGGGTTTCCAAATGAAAGCAACCTATCGTCTGCAAGTCGCCGGGCTTGAGCGGGATCTCAACGTATGCAGGATCACCGACGACCTCTATATCGGGGCATTTGTCATTTTCGGGGACGTCGAGCTGACTCGCGCCTGCGCACGGGAACTCCTGCGCATCGCGCCGCCCTATGACGTTCTGATCACCGCAGACAGCAAAGGGATCCCTCTGGTATACGAGATGGCCAGACAGAACGGCGACAAACGCCATGTCGTCGCCCGGAAGGCCGCAAAACTCTATATGAGCGACGTGCTCTCGGCCGAGGTCCGGTCCATCACGACCGACCGGCTGCAGTCGCTCTACCTCGACGGCGCGGATGCGGAGTATCTGAAGGGCCGGCGGGTCCTGATCGTCGACGACGTCATCAGCACCGGCGAATCCCTTCGCGCGCTGGAGAAGCTGGTCCAAGCCGCGGGCGGCGACATCGTCGGCCGGATGGCGATCCTGGCCGAGGGGGATGCCGGAAAACGGACGGACATCCAGTATCTCGCCTATCTTCCCCTGCTGAATGCCGACGGGACGCCCAAGTCCTGATTCGAACCCGCGCCGGTCAACGGGCGCCGATCATTCCGTTGCGGAGGTGGTAGCGATTCGGACCCTGGGTTATACCGGGCAACAGGCGCTGGACCGGGAAGCTCCGGCGCGTATGGGGATCTCCCTGCACGACCTCATGATCCGAGCGGCCGAAGCCGTCGTCCGGGAATGCCTGTTGAGGTTTCACGACGCCAGCCAACCGGCGGCGGTTTTTGCGGGACCCGGAAACAACGGCGGGGACGCATATGCTGCGGCACGTCTGCTGTCCGGTCTCGGCCGGCATGTCGTCGTCCTGGAGGGCCTGCCGGACCGGTCGAGGAGTCCGCTGGCGGTGATCGAGCGCGAGCGCGCCCTGGAAGCCGGCGTGCCCTTCCTTGCCGACTGCGGCGGAATCCCAGCGGGCTCCCTTGTCGTCGACGGCCTGTTCGGAGCCGGATTCCAGGTCGACCGCTCTCTCGACGAATCGGTGTCCCGACTGATGCGCGCCATCCGCGCGCTGTCATCCCGCGGCGCGCGCGTCGTCGCCATCGACGTCCCGTCCGGCGTGGAGTCCGATTCCGGCCGTGCCGCGGGGGACGCGGTCCGCGCCGATGTCACCGTGACATTCATCCGGCCGAAGCCCGGCCTGTACCTGTACCCCGGCCGGTCCCATGCCGGTCGGATCGTCGTTGACACGCTGGGCATTCCGGACAGCCTGGTCGATGAAATCCTCAAAGAGGATCCACCCCTTCCCGTGGTGCTTGACATAAGCGCTGTCCGTGCGTTGAGGCCCATCCGCCCCGCGGACGGGCACAAGGGGGTCTTCGGCCGTGTCCTGGTCATCGGCGGTTCGCCGGGCCTGTGCGGGGCGGCCACGCTGGCGGTCGGCGCCGCGCTCCGGAGCGGTGTCGGGCTTGTCCACGCCCTGGTCCCCGCTTCGGGGCGGGCGGGGATCGACGCCCGGCACCCGGAGGCGCTGGTTCACGCCGCCGAGCCGTTTCCGCCCGATCCGCATTCCGCCGCCGGCCTTGCGGCCGGGAAGCAGGCGGTCCTGATCGGCCCCGGGCTCATTCCGGATCCGGCGGCGGCCGACGTGGTCGAGGCCCTGTGCGGCCTATCCGCTCCTCTGGTCCTCGACGCCGGCGCCTTGGCTGTCGTCGCGGCGGAGCCCGACCGGTTTTTCCCGCTCCTGAGCGCCCGCGCGGTTTCGGGGCTGGCCATGGCCGTCTTGACACCGCACCCCGGCGAATACCTGCGGCTGAGCCCCGGAGCCGATCTGTCCGACCGGCTGGACGCCGGAAGGGCATTGGCCAGGCGGACGGGCTGCATTGTGGCGCTCAAGGGCGCAGGCACCGTGATTGCCGCTCCGGATGGCCGTACCGCGATCAATACAACAGGCAACGACGGACTTTCGAAAGGCGGATCCGGCGATGTGCTCGCCGGCCTGCTCGCGGGGTTGCTTGCGCAAGGCATGGATCCGTGGGACGCGGCCTGCGCGGCGGTCTTCCTGCACGGCCTCGCGGCGGAGGCCGCTGCCGCGCAGTACGGCCGCAGGGCGATGCTCCCGGGTGATCTGCCGCTGTTTTTCGGCGATGCATTCAAGAAATCCGGATGGGAGACTGCATGATGGATGGTATGATGCCCAACCGATCCTGGGCGGAGGTCGATCTCGACCGAATCGGGCACAACGCCCGCCGCATTCGCGCCCTGACGCGCAAGACGGCGGAGGTGATGGGCGTGGTCAAGGCCGACGCTTACGGGCACGGGGTTTCCCACGTGGTGCCCGTGCTGCTGGCGAACGGCGTCACCCGCCTGGCGGTTTCCATGCTGGACGAAGCGCTCGAACTCCGCCGACAGGGTGTCGACGTCCCGCTCCTCGTCCTGGGTTACACGGACCCCCGGCGCGCCGGGGAGATCATCGCAGCCGGAATCACCCAGACGGTCTACAGCCGCGACCTGGCCCAGTCCCTGTCGGAAGCGGCCTGCCGGATGGACCGGGAGGCGCGGATCCACATCAAGATCGATACCGGCATGGGGCGGGTCGGATTCCTGGCCGGATTCGAGGCGGTCCGGGACACCAGGTGGATCCACGGGCTGCCGCGTGTCGTCATCGAAGGCGCGTTCACCCATTTCGCGTCTGCGGACGAGGAGGACGTTTCCTATACATTGAAACAGTATGCGCTGTTCACCGGCGTCTGCGCCGAACTGGACGCGAGCGGCGTCACGATCCCGATCAAGCACGTATGCAACAGTCCCGCCATCCTGCGCTTCCCGTCCATGCACCTGGACATGGTCCGCGCGGGCCTGATCCTCTATGGCATGATCCCGTCGCCTTTCTGCGGGGACGGGCACGGGCTGCTTCCCGCCATGACGCTCAAGTCGAACGTCGTGCTCTGCAAGGAAGTGGAGCCAGGCAGTCCCATCAGCTATGGCAGGACGTATGTGACGCCGTCGAGAGCCGACATCGCCACCATCCCCATCGGCTATGCCGACGGGTATCCGCGGTCGCTCGCCGGAAAAGCTTTCGTCCTGGTCCGCGGGCAGCGGGCCCCGGTCGTCGGACGCATCTGCATGGACATGTGCATGGTCGACGTAAGCGGCATCAAAGGCGGCGTACGCGTCGGCGACGAGGTGGTCCTGTTCGGGCGCCAGGGTGACGGCGAGATCCCCGTCGACGAGTTCGCGGGATGGATGGGCACGATCAACTACGAAGTGGCCTGCCTGATCGGGCGGCGCGTCCCGCGGGCCTATCTGGCCGGCGGACAGGTCGAATCGGTAGCCAATTACCTGCTCTGATCGGTCGGGGAAACCGGCGTTTTATGATATACTTCTACAAGAAAATTCAGCCTGTACAGGCATCGGCCTGAATCAGGCGGGAAAGATCCGGAAGGAGAAGAAAATGGACGCTCAGGCAAAGAAAGACGTCGGGCTGTTCGCGGCCAGAATGCGCCGCCACATCGTCGAAGAGGTATTCAGGGCCCAATCCGGGCACATCGGCGGGTCGCTGTCCTGCACCGACATCCTCGCCGTCCTCTATACGCAGGTCATGCGTGTCGACGTCAAAGACGCAAAAAACCCCGACCGCGACCGGTTTGTCCTTTCCAAGGGGCACTGTTCGCCCGCCCTGTATGCCGCGCTGGCGCTCAAGGGCTTTTTCCCGGAAGCCGACCTCAAGGGCTTCCGCAGCATCGGCAGCTATCTGCAGGGCCATCCGAGCATGAAAGACGTCCCCGGCGTCGACATGTCCACCGGTTCGCTCGGCCAGGGCATCTCGGCCGCGGTCGGCATGGCGATCGCCGGCAAGCTGGACAACAAGGACTACCGGGTCTACTCCATCCTCGGCGACGGCGAGATCCAGGAGGGACAGGTCTGGGAAGCGATGATGGCCGGCGCCCATTTCAAGCTGGACAACCTGTGCGCGTTCCTTGACTACAACGGCCTTCAGATCGACGGAGACATCCGCGAGGTCATGAATCCCGAAAACGTTGCCGACAAGTTCCGGGCGTTCAACTGGAACGTGATCGAGATCGACGCGCATGACTATGACCAGATCCTTGACGCCATCCGCTCCGCATCCGGATTCAAGGGCCGCCCGACCATGATCGTCGCCCGTTCCCACAAAGGCAAGGGCGTTTCCTTCATGGAGGACCAGGCGGGCTGGCATGGCGTCGCGCCCAAGCCGGACGAATACGAAGCCGCCATTCGCGAGCTGGATGCCGCGATCGCGGCACGGGAGGAGTAAATCACCATGGCAAAGATAGCGACACGCGAAGCCTACGGAAAAGCGCTAGTCGAGTTCGGCGCGGATACCAATATCGTCGTCATGGACGCGGACCTGTCCAAATCCACGTTTACCGCCCTGTTCAAAAAAGCCTATCCCGACCGCCATATCAATATGGGCATCGCGGAGTCCAACATGATGTCCGCCGCCGCCGGCATCGCCTCCTGCGGCAAGACGGTATTCGCCTCCACGTTCGCGATCTTCGCGTCCGAGCGCGCGATCGAGCAGGTCCGAAACTCGATCTGCTACGCCGCCCTGAACGTCAAGATCTGCGCTTCGCACGCCGGGTTGTCGATCGGCGAGGACGGCGCCTCCCATCAGGTCATCGAGGACATCGCCATCATGCGCGCGATCCCCAACATGCGTGTGATCTCTCCCTGCGATGCGGAAGAGACCCGGCTTGCGATCAAGTACGTGCTGGAGACCCCGGGACCGTTTTACGTGCGGCTGGGCCGGCTCGCGGTCGAAGCCGTGTATGACGAAGGCAAGTGCCCGTTCGAATTCGGCAGGGGCATCCAGATCCGCGAAGGCGACGACCTGACGATCGTTTCCACAGGACTGATGGTCCAGGAATCCCTGCAGGCGGTCGACATGCTGAGGGAAAAGGGCATCTCCGCCCGCCTCATCGACATGCATACGATCAAGCCGATCGACCGCGACATCCTCGCGAAGGCCGCCCGTGAGACCGGGCTCATCCTGACCGCCGAAGAGCACACGGTTATCGGCGGTCTCGGCGGAGCGGTCGCGGAAGCGCTGGCCCAAACCGTTCCATGCCGCATGGCCATGGTCGGAGTTCAGGACCGGTTCGGAAAATCGGGTAAACCGGCTGACGTTCTGGCGGAATACGGGCTGACCGCCGCGAACATCGCTGCAACGGCTGAAAGGCTTTTCGCTGCGAAGAACGGATGATCCCCGTGCCGCAGACATACAAAAAGAGGACGCCGTTTGGCGTCCTCTTTGCGTTTATGCAGCATTTATGCATGATTTTCCGAGGGAACCTCCAGTATCTCCTTTACAAAAAGACCGCGCGGATACCCGCGTTCTCCGGTTTGGGAAACCAGGCGGTACCCCCGCTTTTCATAGAAACGCACCAGCGGATGGTTGGTCAGGGCTGTATGCAAACGGACACTTCGGATACCGGCCGCCTTCATATGCGTCTCAGCCGCCGTGAACAGTCTGCTCCCGATGCCGAGCGACTGCTTCCCGGGCAGGACGGCGAACCGGCTGAGATAGGCGTGGTTCTCCGGCTCCATGGAGATCCGGACGGTTCCGATGATGTTATCACCCAGCCGCGCCACGAACACCGCATCCTGCGCGATATACCGCAGCAGGTCGTCGATGTTTTCGCCGAGCGAGTCGACGCTCCCCGGGATATGGGAATCCTTCACATATTTCACCATGGCGGCGCGGATAACGAGGCGTATACCGACCGCATCCTCCGGAACAGCCCGGTCGATGTGGACGGAATCGCGGACGCCGGTCATGCCATCAGTGCTGCGAGCACGGCTTTCTGGGCATGCAGCCGGTTTTCCGCCTGGTCGAACACAACGGACTGCGGCCCGTCGATGACTTCCGCGCTGACTTCGCAGCCACGGTAGGCGGGGAGGCAATGCAGGAACACCGCATCGTGCCGGGCCAGGGACATCAATGAAGAATCGACCATGAATCCGCTGAATTGGCGGAGGCGCTTTTCCTTGTCCGCTTCCTGCCCCATGCTGACCCAGGTGTCGGTATAGACGACATCGGCGTTCTCCACCGCTTCCTGCGGACTGTTCGTCATCAGCACGGTTGATCCGGAGACCGCCGCGATCTGGAGCGTTTCCGCCAGACAGGCCGGATCGCAGGTGAACCCGGGAGGAGACGCCACCGCGATGTCCATGCCGACCTTGGCGCAGCCGTGCAGCAGGGAGTTGGCGACGTTGTTTCCGTCGCCGACATAGGCCATGCGCAGTCCGCGCAACCCGCCCTTGTGCTCGCGGACCGTCATCAGGTCGCTGAGGATCTGACAGGGATGATGGAGATCGGTCAGGCCGTTGATGACCGGTATGGTGCCGAAACGGGCCAGATCGACCACCTCCTGGTGGGAGAACGTGCGGATCATGATGCCGTCGACCATACGGGACAGGACCATCGCCGTGTCGGAGACCGGCTCGCCGCGCCCCATCTGGATGTCGGAGGAGTTGAGGTAGAGCGCATGGCCGCCGAGCTGGTACATCCCGACTTCAAACGAGACGCGCGTCCGCGTGGAGGATTTTGAAAAAATCATGGCGAGGGTCTTGCCCGACAGCAGGGGATGGGGCGTGCCGGCCTTGAGCATCGCCTTGAGTTCGTCCGCGGCGTCGAGCAGTCCGAGGAGCTCCTCTTCGGTTGCGTCATACAGGCTGATAAAGTGTTTCATACGGTCGCCGCCTCCTTCAGAATGGTCGAAAAATCCTGACAGAAACGGACGATTTCACTGTTTGTGATGATCAGCGGAGGGAGAAGCCGGATGACCGAGGTCCCGATCGAATTGACCAGGTATCCGTGTTCCAGGCAGGCGGCCTTGACCTGCTGGGCGATCGGCGCGTTCAACTGGACCCCGATCATGAGGCCGATGCCGCGCACTTCCGCAATGGCACCGGAGGACTTCCCGCAAGAGGTCAGCTGCGCGCGGAAGAACTCGCCCTTGTCCGCAGCGGCCTGCACGAGGCCCGCCTCGGCATACTCATCGAGGACGGCAAGCGCGCCGGCGCAGACCAGCGGACCGCCGCCGAACGTGGTTCCATGGTCGCCGGGCGCGAAGCCGGTCGCGGCGTCCGCGGTCGCCAGACACGCGCCGACCGGGAGGCCGCCCGCCAGTCCCTTGGCCATGGTCACGATGTCCGGACGAATTCCGTAATGCTCGTAAGTGAACATGCGGCCGGTCCGCCCCATGCCGGTCTGGATCTCGTCGATGACAAGCAGGGCGCCGGTTTCATGGCATCTTTCGACGACGGCGTTGACGTATTCCTGCGTGGCGGGATGGATGCCGCTTTCCCCCTGGACTAGCTCCAGGATGACCGCGCAGGTGTTCGCGTCCACCGCGGCGCGCATGGCGTCTATGTCGTTGAACGCGACATGCATGTAGCCGACCGGCAGCGGCCCGAACGGGATATGGTATTTGGGCTGACCGGTGGCAGTGACGGTCGCCATCGTGCGACCGTGGAAGGAGTTCACGGCGGACACGATCTTGGCACGCGGGGTCCCCTTTTTATAGAAATAGCCGCGTGCGAGCTTGAAGGCGGCCTCGTTCGCCTCGGCACCGCTGTTGCACAGAAAGGCCTTGTCCATGCCGGACAGCTTCGTCAGGCGCTCGGCCAGCAAGGCCTGGTTCTCGATGTAGTAGAGATTGGAGCAGTGGATCAGTTTACCGGCCTGCTCGCAGATCGCCTGCGTCAGCCGGGGGTGCGCATGCCCAAGCACGTTGACCGCAAGACCGCCGATCAGGTCGAGATAGGTCTTTCCGGCGGTATCTGTCAGGGTGCTGCCCTCGCCATGGTCAAAACAGATCGGCGTCCGCTTGCCGAAATTGTTCATGTAGTGCGTTTCGTCCAGTTCAACGATCTTTTGCAGTCTGGAATCCATATAGACAATCCTCCTTAACAATCAGTGGCGAATCAGATTTTCTCCCCCTGATAGTAAGGTCGTCGCTCCTTCATGACCATCGTCCCGATGCCCTTGTTTGTGAAAATCTCCAGCAGCAGGGAATGGGGGATGCGGCCGTCGATGATATGGGCGCGGCCGACTCCGCGGTTGACGGTATCCAGGCATCCGAGCACTTTTGGGATCATGCCGCCCGCTATGACTCCCGCGTCGATCAGCGCGTGCGCCTCGGTTTCGGTCATGGAGGCGATGACGGTAGGAACGCCGTCTTCCCCGGTTTTCATGACACCTTCGACATCGGTCAGGGTGATCAGCTTTTCCGCCTGCATGGCGGCGGCGATCTCGCTGGCGACGGTGTCGGCGTTGATGTTGTAGCTCTCCCCGTCCGGGCCGATGCCGATGGGTGCGATGACGGGGACATAGGCACCCGCCGCCAGGGTCTCCAGCATGCCGGTGTTGATGTGGGTGATCTCACCGACGAAACCGATGTCCAACGGCTGCCCGTCCGCGTCCTGGGTCATTCGGACACATTCGATCAGCCGGCCGTCGATGCCGGACAGCCCGACCGCCTGCGCGCCCATCTGGTTCAAGCGGGCGACGATCTCCTTGTTGGTCTTGCCGACGAGAACCATCTGCGCGACGGCCATGACGTCGGGGCTTGTCACGCGCAGGCCGCTGCGGAATTCCGACGGGATCTCCAGCCGCTTGAGCATGGAGCTGATGTCCGGACCGCCGCCATGAACCAGGATCGGGTTGATGCCGATGAACTTGAGCAGGGTGACGTCTTCCATCACACTGTTCTTGAGCGGTTCGCTGATCATGGCGTTTCCGCCGTACTTGATGACGACGGTCTTGCCCGAAAGCCTGCGGATATAGGGAAGAGCCTCGATCAGGATCTGCGCCTTCTGTATCGGATTGTCCAGGTCCATGTCCAAATTCCTCCGTTGTACTGGTTGCCCTTGCAGGTCAGATCATCATGCCCGGGCGGAGCAGGCCGGTGGCCTCGGGGAAGCCCGCCATGAGGTTCAGTGCCTGCAGCGCCTGCGAAGACGCGCCTTTGCCCAGATTGTCGATCGCGCAGAAAAGGATCGCGCGGCCGACGCGTGCATCCACAAAAACGGAGACGTCGGCCATGTTGCTGCCCGCGACGTTCCGTGTATCCGGACAGGCGCCTGCCGGCAGGACGCGGACGAACGGTTCGTCCGCGTAGAACGCCTCATACAGCCCGCGCAGGTCGTCCGCCGTCACGCCGGGGACCAGGTCGGCATAAACCGTGGCAAGCATGCCGCGCTTCATCGGGGCGAGATGCGGGGTGAAGGAGATGGCGACGGATTCTCCAGCGAGGAATGCCAGCTCCTGTTCGATCTCGGAGGTGTGCCGGTGTCCGACGACGCTGTACGGACGGAAACTCTCGTCCGTCTCGCAGTAGCTGAACGCCAGGTCCGCTTTGCGTCCGGCTCCGGACACCCCGGATGCCGCGTCCACGATCAGGCCGCGGGCACGAACGGCTTTGGAACGCAGCGCGGGCGCCAGGGCCAGGATGGAACAGGTCGGGTAGCAGCCAGGATTGGCGACCAGACGGGCTTCGGCGATCTGGTTCCGGTAGAGTTCCGGCAGCCCGTACACCGCTTCCGCGAGCAATCGGGGGACCGGATGGACCAGCTTGTAGGCTGTCTCGTAAGCAGCGACATCGCGGTACCGGAAGTCGCCGCTATGGTCCAGGACGCGGACGCCGCGGTCCAGCAGCCTGGGTACCGTTTCGGATGAAACGCCATGCGGCAGGGCGGTCACGACGATATCGCAGGTCTCGGCGATGCGGTCGAGGTCCAGTCCGCTGCAGGGGAGGTCGAGGATGCCCCGGAAAGCGGGATACACGGATGAATACGGCTTGCCTTCGTAGGTTTGGGATGCCAGGCAGGCGATCTCGAATCCGCTGTGCCCGCACAGGACCCGCGCCAGTTCCGCCCCGACGTAACCGGTGGCTCCGATAATGCCGATTTTGACTTTTCCAACCATATGCTGCCTCTTCCAATGAGTATGTTCCGGCCGGGACCGGTTGATAAAAATACACTATACTGCATAAACATGCATCAGGCAAGCGACAATCCGCCGATTTTCACTCCTGTTCCACCATGATAAAATAGATACTAAGTAGAACAGTTTCGTATGACAAGACCGATCCTGCACCTCTATACTAACATGTCGGGCCGACTCCTCGCGAGAGAGCGGAAAGGCACATTTTCAGGCCGATTATGTAAACTAACGGGAGTCCATCGCATCCAGGGCGTTTTTTCATACCAAATCGACAAATCACCAAGGGGGGTAGCCAAATATGGCTTTCAACATTTGGTGAATATTTCGTATGGTTTGCCAGTAGCATCAGTGTTATATTCTATGGTAGAAATTGCAGCCGGCGATCCAGCGGGACTGACAATATTCATCGGAGGTATAGGTATGGCAAGTCTCTCTCTCAAGAACGTCTACAAGCGGTTTGAAGGCGGTGTTGTCGCCGTCAGCGACTTCAGCCTCGACATTGAAGACAAGGAGTTCATCATCCTCGTCGGTCCTTCCGGTTGCGGCAAGTCCACCACGCTCCGCATGATCGCTGGTCTCGAAGAGATCTCCGATGGCGAGATCTACATCGGCGACCGGCTGGTTAATGACGTTCAGCCCAAGGACCGCGATATCGCCATGGTTTTCCAGAACTATGCGCTCTATCCTCATATGACGGTTTACGACAACATGGCGTTCGGCCTCAAGCTGCGCAAAGTCCCGAAGGACGAAATCAAGCGCCGCGTGCAGGAAGCCGCCAAGATCCTCGAGATCGAGCATCTGCTTGACCGTAAACCCAAGGCCCTTTCCGGCGGCCAGCGCCAGCGCGTCGCCCTCGGTCGCGC
>CAZNGQ010000014.1:0-21425 GCA_964572095.1 uncultured Oscillospiraceae bacterium | reverse complement strand
GTGAAGAAGGAATAAAACGTGATGATGCCGTAGACTTCAGCAACCGATACGTCAAGGCCGTCCGCAACGATACGCTGCACCTCCAGAGGCAGGTACCCGTAGATCGACTGCGCCTGCTGCAGGACGCTCATCATCGCTTTTCTGCCGTCCGCTTTGTGAGCCGCGACGACCGCATTCAGTTTTTCCAGTTTTTCGTTTTCAGTAAACATGTTCGCACCCATGAATGGACTCACCTCCCGACTAAATACAATATCACCAGACACCCGTTTGGGCAATGCGGAATTGCATTTTTTATCCCCAAAATTTACTTATTCTGCATTCATTTTCATTTGCGTCCAAACCTGCCCCATTTGCCTATCGGTCGGACCTGCCGTAAACTGAAACGTATGGTTCTGGAATTCGTCGTTTCTCTCCAAGATGAAGGAAAGCGGGCGGTCGACGTCCTGGGAGAACGGACCGGCATGTCCCGTCTGCTCTCGAAGAAAGTCCGCCTGTATGGAAGCCTCCTGGTGGATGGCAAACCGGCCCGCATGATCGATCCGGTCCGTGCCGGCCAGTCCGTCCGCGCGGTCTACGGCAAGGACTCGAACGGCTGCCGCCTGCTGCCGGTGGAGGGCGTCGTCGTCCTGCATGCGGACGACTGGATCATCGTCGTCTCAAAACCGCCAGGCATGGTGACCCACCCGACATATCTGCACAGCAGTGACGGTCTGACCGCGCAATTGAGCCCGGAACCGCTCCACCCGGTCAACCGCCTGGACCGGGACACGTCCGGCCTGGTGGTTCTGGCGGCGAACGGCCATGCGCACCATGTGCTTGCCCGGTCGGATATGGTCAAGAAATACGACGGGATCGTTCATGGGGTTTTCGACCCGCCTGCGGGGAGGATCGACGCGCCGATCGGGCGATCCCCGCACAGCATCATGGAGCGCTGCGTCGACTGGTCCGGATCCGGTCAACAGGCCGCGACGCGTTATGAGACGGTTCGTGTCCTGGGCGGGGGAGCGTATTCACAGGTCCGATTCCAGCTGGAGACCGGCAGGACGCACCAGATCCGGGTCCATTGCCGCTATGCCGGGCATGCGCTGGTCGGGGACAGCCTCTATCCATATTCCGTGGACAGCCGGGGGAAGTGGCTGCCGGATCTGTTGGACCTTGCGATGGGTCGGCAGGCGCTGCATGCGGGAGAATCCTGCTTCCTGCATCCGGTCACACGGCAGGAAATGACTTTTTACGCGGGGCTGCCCACGGACATGGAACGGGTGCTCAGCCTGGCGCAGAGGGCTGACGCGATTGTCTGAACGTATCCGCTTCCTCGCGGAGATGGGCGGCCAACATCAGGGCTTCGTGCCTGCCTGTCCCGCCGGACAGCAGTCTCGCGATCTCTTCCCTGCGTTCAGGTTCGTCCAGCATCTGAAGCCGGGTGGTCGTCGTGATCCCGTCGGTCTGTTTCCGGATCAGCAGGTGCCGGTCCGCCATCGCCGCGATCTGGGCCAGATGCGTCACGCAGAACACCTGGTGCCGGGCGGCGATCGAGGACAGCCTTTCCCCTACCCGGGCGGCGGTACGACCGGATACACCGGTGTCGATCTCGTCGAATACCAGCACCGGAGTGCGGTCCGCATCGGCCAGGATGGTCTTGATCGCGAGCATGATGCGGGAAGCCTCGCCTCCCGAGGCGATCCGGATGAGCGGGCGCAGCGGCTCGCCGGGATTCGGTGAGATCAGGAACTCCACCTCGTCGCATCCCCGGCGTCCCGGCTCCCCGTCTCCGGGGATACTTGCGATGGAAACCTGGAAACGGACGTTTTTCATGTCGAGGGCGGCCAGTTCGGAGCAGATATGCTCCGACAGACCGGCAGCCAGCGACGCGCGAAGCCGGTGCAGCGACTGAGCCCGCTCCATCAGGCGCGCGTGAAGGTCGTCCCGGCGTTTTTCCAGTCCCGCAAGCCGCTCCCGGCTCTGTTCCGCGTCGTCCAGTTCTTTGGCCGCCAGGACGGCATGGCCGATGACCGCTTCCAGCGTCCCGCCGTATTTTCTTTTCAACCGGAACAGGACGTCCAGCCTTTTGTCGATCCGGTCCAGCTCGGCAGGGTCGTCTTCCACCGTATCCAGCAAGTGACGAAGGGACACGGCCGCGCTTTCGACAGAGAACCGCGCCTCCCGTATGGAATCG
The DNA here is from genome assembly GCA_964572095.1 of uncultured Oscillospiraceae bacterium. GTDB lineage: Bacteria > Bacillota > Clostridia > Saccharofermentanales > UBA5734 > JAAYKS01. The sequence goes on along the minus strand of CAZNGQ010000014.1, from coordinate 19,249 downwards.
AGGATCTCCTTCCCCTCATCCATGCCGGACGCGGCAGGCTCGAGTGCGGATTCGGCCATGGATAGAAGCGCCGTCGCGGTGGTTTCCTCGTCACCGGCCAAGATCTGGTGTGTGTTCTGCAGCGATTCCAGGATGTGGGCCATGTTTGCCGCGGTTTTTCTCTTTCGGGTGAGTTCAGCGTCCTCCCCCGGCCGCAGATGTTCATTCTCGATTTCAGACAGCTGGAACCGCAGGGTGTCCAGACGGCGTTCGCGCTCCCCGGGGTCGCCGCCGATTTCCATGATCTGCCTGACACAGTCGCCGTATTCCCGATAAAGCGCGGTATAGGAGTCCAGCTCGTGCGCCATTTCGGACCCGCCATACCGGTCCAGCAGGGACAGATGCATGTCCGTGCTGAAAATGGACTGGTTGTCGAACTGTCCGTGGATATCAAGCAGAAGCGAACCGATATCGCGGAGTACGCCTGCAGGTACCAGCCGACCGTTCAATCGGGCGGTGGTCTTGCCGGCCGCGGAAATCTCACGCGACAGGTAGATCTCCTCCCCCTCCAGACCGAGACTCTCGGCCAGCCCGGGCGGAAGCTGCCCGGGATCGACCTGGAAAACCGCTTCGACAACGGCTTTGTCGCGGCCGGACCGGACCATGTCCTTGCCGATGCGGTTGCCCGCTACGGAACCGAGCGCGTCGATCAGGATGGACTTGCCTGCACCGGTCTCGCCGGTGATGATGTTGAGTCCGGAGCCAGGCTGGATCACCGCATGTTCGATCAGCGCAAAATCGCGGATCTCGAGTCGCGTCAACATGTCCGGTCTTCCCTTCGTTTGTCTTATGCGGATCCGTTGCGTGCGCCACCGAGGATCTGCCGTATGCTTTCCGTCAGCGACGCCGCCTGAGAAGGTTTTTTTGTGACGACAAAAACCGTGTCGTCCCCCGCGATGGATCCGACCACATCCAGCATCCGCATCGAGTCCAGCGCGGACGCGCTGGCCTGGGCCATCCCGGGAAGAGTCTTGATCACGACCATGTTGCCCGCGTTTTCGCAGGAAATGACCGCCTCGGAAAACACTTTCATCAGCCGGCCGGCCGCGATCTCTCCACTGCGTTCCATCGGTACGTAACGCTGGACGCCGCTCCCCGAGGTGACCTTGACGATGCCGAGTTCCTTGATGTCACGCGACACCGTCGCCTGCGTGATGTCAAACCCCTGCCTGCGCAGCGCGGCCACCAGATCGTCCTGCGTGCAGATGTTCTGTTCCTTGATCAGGGAAAGGATATGGGCCTGGCGCTCGTTTTTGCCGACGTTCATCTCACACCCCCGCGTTCGGAGATTTTAACCGGAAGCTTCTCGTAAAAATTGACAGCGGCGATCTTGGCCAGCTTCATGGAATTCGGAGCCTTGCGCACGAGGATCCGGTCCGTGGATGCCATGGTGCCGGCCGGCCTCCCGTCGATGGACACCACAGGGGAAAATGGGTAGTCGAGTATCCCGACCCCGACTTCACTCGCGGATGAAACGACATAACTGCGGTTGTGCAGGGTATGGGGACAGATCGGGGTGATGACCATGAGCTCGAGATCCGGCTGGATGATCGGACCGCCCGCGGACAGCGAGTATCCGGTGGAACCGGTGGGGCTGGACACAATGATGCCGTCTCCCGGAATCCGTTCCACCGGTTGGCCGTCGATGGACAGCACGATGGTCAGGATGCGGGAAATGCCGCCGCGCGAAATGACCACATCGTTGAGCGCGATCCTGGACGCCTTGACCATGCCGTCGCCGTCGAGGAAGGACGCCTGCAGCAACATGCGGTCCTCGATGTGGAAGCGGCCGCCGACGAGCGCGGCGATGGCTTCCTCCAGATCTTCCGGCGAAATCTCGGCAAGGAATCCGAGACTGCCCAGATTGACGCCGATGATCGGAATCCCTTGGGCATGATGGCTCTGGACGACGGACAGGAATGTGCCGTCGCCACCGAGGCACAGGATCACATCGCAGGTTTTCAGGTCGCCCTGGACCGCGACGCTGGAGACGACATTGGACGACAGGGTGTCGTTGGCATCGACCAGCGGGACAGCACCCAGGCGATGGATGATGCCGGCGGCTTTGATCGCCGTGGCAAAATTGCGATCCTTGATCGGGTTTGAAACGATTCCGATCCTCATGCCACGCCTCCGATGCGGTTGAAACCTTATTGATACACGTATTTATGAATAATATACACGATGCCGTGCATGAACGCCATCGGATATACCCGTAATCCACGGTTTGTTTCCTGGTTTATTTTTTTAGCAGACCGCGACAGACATTGGCAATCGAAACAGGATCCATCCCTTCCCGGGACAGGATCTGGGACACGCTTCCCTGTTGGATGGGATGGTCTCCGGTCGCGATGATTTCATACCGCAGAACGGGAATCACTTTGGCGGCTTCCCGGACAACAAGTGCTCCGACCCCGCCTTCGGATGTCCCGTCCTCGATGGTCACAAGATGGCCGGTACGACGGCAGGAATCCAGGATCGTATCCCGGTCCAGCGGCTTGATCCGACGGATGTCGATCACTTCACAGAAAATGCCTTCCTCCGAAAGCAATTGCGCGGCAAGCATGGCATTCCGTGCCATGACGCCGCAGGAAGCGAGGGTGATGTGATCGCCTGACCGCAGGATCTGGGCCTTGTCCATCGGAGGAGATGCCAGCCCGCCACAATCCGGCGCGATTCGTTCGGATCCGCGGGGGTATCGGATGGCCACAGGTCCTCTCGATGTGAAAACTGCGTGGCGAAGCATCCGTCTCAATTCGCTGTAATCGCGCGGGGCAAGGATTTCCAGGTTCGGCACAGGCAGCAGGTATGCGATGTCGTACACTCCCTGGTGGGTTTCGCCATCCTCCCCGACAATTCCGGCGCGGTCGATCGCGAACACGACATGCAGGCGCTGGAGCGCGGCGTCATGGAGCACCTGGTCGAACGCACGCTGCAGGAATGTCGAATAGATGGCCACGATCGGGATGATCCCGCGGGTCGCCATTCCGCAGGCCATGGTGACGGCATGCTGTTCCGCGATGCAGACGTCGAAAAACCGGCCTGGAAACCGCGCGGCGAATGCCATCAGCCCGGTGCCGGCGCACATCGCTGCGGAAATCGCGACGACTTCGGGCTTTTCCTCCGCGATTTCGACCAGTGCCTGGCCGAACGCGTCGGAATAGGATGTCGCGCCGGTCCTGTCGCCGACCGTACCGGCTGCGCCGTTGATTCCCTTTTCGATCTCGAACGGTGCGACGCCGTGATAGATTTCGGGACTCTCCTCGGCAAAGGCATATCCTTTTCCCTTTTGTGTACAGACATGGAGGAGCACCGGGCCATCGATTTCCTTGATCGCCTGGAGGTGTCCGGCCAGGGCGCCAAGGTCATGCCCGTCCACCGGTCCGTAATACCGGAATCCCATATCCTCGAAAATGACGGGAAACGGCCGTGCCATCCTGCGAAGAACGCCTTTGGAAAACTCGATGGCGCGGGTAAGCGGCTTGCCAAACCAGGGGATGCGGTTCAGGATGAGCTCCACCCTGGACTTCATCTGCAGATAGGTATGAGAGAGCCGGATATCGCGCAGATGGCTGGCAAGGCCGCCGCGGTTTCGGTTGATCGACATCTGGTTGTCGTTCAGGATGACGATGAGCTTTTCGGAATACTGGCCGGCGTCGTTGAGCGCCTCGAAGGCCATGCCCCCGGTCAGCGCGCCGTCTCCGATCACCGCAATCACGGACCCGGGTTCGCCCAGCAGGTGCTTTGCGCGGAGGATGCCGAGAGCCGCGGAGATCGATGTGCTGCTGTGGCCGGTGTTGAATGCGTCATAACGGCTCTCCTCCCGCTTGGGGAACCCGGAGATGCCTTGTTCGGTTCGCAGCGTGGAAAAACGGCTTGCACGACCCGTCAGGATTTTATAGGTATATGACTGGTGTCCGACATCCCAGACGATCTGGTCAAAGCGCGGGTCGAACGCGCCAAGAAGGCCGATCGTCAATTCGACCACGCCCAGGTTGGAGGCCAGGTGACCCCCGTTTCGCGATACAGTGTGGATGATGAGTTCCCGGATTTCCTCGGCAAGCTGTTCACGCTCCTGGATGGTGAGCGTTTTGATGTCTTGCGGATTCTCGATCCGTGACAGGATTTTGCCTGGTTCCATATCGGTCAGCTGTTCCCTTCGAGAAGTTGCCGCGCCAGTTCATTCAGGAACGCCGTATCGAGCCCGGACCCGGCAGGAACTTCCAATGCGGCACATGCGCCGGCGACCGTCTCGCGAAGCAGGCATCGGGACTTGTCGATTCCATAACGGGTGACATAAGTGGTTTTCCCATCACGTGCGTCCTTGCCCGCCGTTTTACCAAGTAATTCCGTGGAGGACGTCGCATCAAGCAGGTCATCCCGGATCTGGAAGGCCAACCCGAGACCGGCGGCATAGCGCGACAACGCGGCCAGAACGGTCGGTCCGGCCTGCGCCAGGTCTGCCGGCGCCAGCACAGCCGCCTCGATCAAGGCACCGGTTTTCATGCGGTGCAGCCGTTCCAGCGTCGGATCGTCCGCGAATTCTCCTTCATATCGCATGTCGATTGCCTGGCCGCCCACCATGCCCTGGATCCCGGAAGATTTCGCAATGCGCGCGGCGGCCCGGATCCGTGCGTATACGGGAACCGGGGAGGTCATGCGAAGACAGGCGCTAAACAAGGTTTCGAACGCCGTGTTGAGCAGCGCGTCACCGGCCAGGACTGCAGTCGCCTCGTCGAACTGCCTGTGGCAGGTCGGACGTCCGCGACGCAGGTCGTCATTGTCCATGCAGGGCAGGTCGTCGTGAATCAGGGAGTAGGTATGGATCATTTCCATGGCGCAGGCATAGGGAACCAGTTCGTCCTCAGGCAATCCGAACATGGCGCCGACAGCCAGGACCAGGACCGGACGGAACCGCTTTCCTCCACCCAGCAGACTGTAGCGAGCGGCTTCGACCACGCGGCTTTCCGGCTCGGCCGACAGGGGCAGCGATTCGTCGATCGCAACCTCGGCTTTCACGCGATACGCCTCGTAGATGTCATGGAACATGTCTATTCCGCCTCTCCCGAGAAAGGGATTTCCTGCAGTCCGCCGTTTGGTGTGTCGACAAGCTGTGTGATTCGGTGCTCGATCGAACCCAGCAGTTCGGAACAGAGCCTCGAAAGCCGGGTCCCCTCCTGAAAAAGCTTCAATGATTCATCCAGTGTTATATCCGGTGACTCCAGCCGGGCTACCGTCTGCTCCAGCCGGTGCAGCGCCTCCTCAAAGGACATCTGCTCCTTCTCCGCCGCGACCGCGTCGATGGCATGCAAGTCGGGGGAAGCAGCGGACGGCGCGGTTTCAGGCTGGATGGAATCCAGCGGGAAAAGCTCCTGTCGGCGGTCGTTATCCGGTCTTTGCTCACGATCCATTGGGTTCGTACCTCTCTTTCGCAGGTTCGATGCCATCCACACGGCAAGCCAGGGCGCCGTCGGACAGGGTGACTGACAGGGTTTCGCCGATCGAAACCTGCCGGATCGACAAGATGGAACTGCCGGTTTCCCGGTTGGACACGAGACCGTATCCGCGTGCCAGAACCTTGAGCGGGCTCAGGGCGTCCAGCTTGCCGCAGGCCATGGACAACCGGCGGGAAACCACCGAGATCCGTGCCTGCTGGGAAGCCTGCAGACGATGCCCCAGCAGGTCGACCGCCATCTGCCGGCGGTTGACCATTTCCATGGGGTCCAGGAGGATCCGCGATGACTGTGCACGGGAGAGTCGGTTGCGAACGGTATCCACGCGATGGAGGATTCCGCGCCGCATCCTGCCGCAGAGTACCGTGATCCGGTCTTCCAGGTCGGCCTTGAGCGGCATGGCCACTTCCGCGGCGGCGGAGGGCGTCGGGGCACGGTAATCGGCAACGAAGTCGCAGATCGTGAAATCGGTCTCGTGCCCGACCGCGGAGATGACCGGGATGCGGGAATCAAAGACGGCGCGCGCGACAACTTCCTCGTTGAAAGCCCACAGATCCTCCATGGATCCGCCGCCCCTTCCGACGATCAGGACGTCGGCCATATTTCGATCGTTCATGCTCCGGATCGCTTCGGCGATGGCCTGCGCCGCGCCCGGTCCCTGTACGGGTACAGGATACAGCACCAGCCGGAAATTGGGGAAACGCCGTCCCAATACGTGCAGGATATCCCGGATCACGGCGCCGGACGGCGAAGTCACGACGCCGATGCGGTCTGGCAGAACCGGGAGAACGCGTTTCCGGGAGGCCGCGAACAGCCCCTCTTTTTCCAGACGCGCCTTAAGCTGCTCAAAGGCAAGATGGAGATCCCCGATGCCAAGCGCGTCCATCTCCGAGACATACAACTGGAATCCGCCGGACCGTTCGAACAAGGACGCCTTGGCCCGGATGACCACCTTCAGGCCGTTTTCCGGCCGGAAACGAAGGGTTGCCGCCTGGCCCTTGAACATGACGCAGGAAACCTGTGCCTCGTCGTCTTTTAGTATGAAGTAGAGATGTCCGGACGGATGAGGCTTGAAATTTGAGATTTCACCGGATACCAGAACGCGCGCCAAACCGGCGTCCTTTTCCAGAAGCGTCTTGACGTATCGGTTCAGTTGAGCAACGGTGACCGGTCGTTCGTTCATTGTGGTTTGGCGGGCTCATCCTTATCGGACTCCGCCACAGGTTGGATTTCAACATCCGGGCAACTGGCTGAAACCACTTTGCCCAATACCGCGTTGATGTACGATCTTGCCTCTTCGCTGCTGTATTTACGGGCCAAAAGCACCGCCTCGTTGACGGAAACGCTCGGAGGCACCGAATCCACATTCAGGATCTCATAGACGGCGATGCGGAGGATGGTGATGTCGATTCGCGGAAGGCGGCTGGTTGTCCAGCGTTTGAGGTAACCTGCATAGATCTCGTCCAGTTCCGTTTTTGTATCGGTCACGCCGTTCGCAAGCAGGCGGACATACTCCGAATCAGTTTCCTGTATACCCCAAAGATCGACAAACTCGTTGATCTGGCGCGCCGGATCATCTTTCTGTATTTCCAGCTGGTACAGCAGCTGGAATGCATACTCCCTGGCTTCCCTTCTTCCCATGTTGTCCTTTCTTTACCGGAAAAGGCCCGGAGGCAGGATCCGGTCCAACAGCTCCCTTAGCTTGTCCTTGTCCCTGAGATAGAGCGTACCGATAATGTAGCCGGCAAACGTCAGGATCAGTATGAACAAGGTCTTGAAAAAGCCGAAAATGACCAGGAGCAATGCCAGCGTCAGGCCGAAACCCCCGCCGATCAATCCCGGCCGGCTGTTCATCAGGTTCTCAATCACGTTTTTCATGCGGCGTCATCTCTCGATTCTGGCTGCGACCGGTTCGACGCGGCTGACCTTGACATACACGTTCGAAACTGGAATGCCCGTGAAACGCTCAATGTCCTTCTTGATCCGGTCCTGCACCTTGGCCATCATGGCAGGAATCTCCACGTCGGAATACAGGACCGCGGTCAGCTCGACATTGATCCGCTCGTTCTGGGAGGAGTAGACCCTGGCTTTGGCGGTCTTGATGCCGCCTTGCGCGGATTTTGCCGAATTGAGCGCGATGCTTTCGATCGCGTCCACGCCGATGTCAATGGTTCCGATGTCCGTTCTTCTCAGGCGCGATTTGCGCATCCTGCCGCTCATGAGCGCATAGACCAGCGTGATCATGCCGCAGACGAACTGGACCAGGAACAGGATGATGACCAGCGCCTTGACGGGGTTTCTGGAATTGATCGTGTACAGCAGGCGGGTCAGGCCGACCACAAGGTTATTGTCGATCACAACGACGAAAAACAGGAATCCCAGGACGGCCAAAAGAAACGAATAAGCCACGAGAATTCCCCGAACCAGTCTGTTCATAGGCGTCCTTCTTCCTGTTCCAGGGGAACGATCCCCTTGATATGCACATGGACCTGCTCCACCATCAGTCCGGTGAACCGCTCCACATCCGCCTTGACACGCTCCTGGATCTTCCAGGCGACTTCCGGCATGATGTTTCCATAATAGACCACCGGGTATACGGTGATGGTGACCAGCCCCTCATTGTCATCGTGGAAGTAGACCTGGACGCCCTTACCCTCGTGCTCGACGCCCATGGACTCCTTCAGCGTGATGATGCCGCTGGAATCCAGCGAAGCGACGCCCGGCGCGCTCAGGGCCGCTTCGGCGGCGTACTGCGCGACAAACCCCTGGGACATCGAGCGTTCCCCCCTGATGGACGGGTGTGTCTCATTGACGGGCAATCGTGTCCACCTCCTGTCAGAGGGATCCGGTCAGGCTCGTTCCATGTACTCGCCGGTACGGGTATCGATGCGGACACGGTCTCCCTGGTTGACGAACAACGGGACGCGTATACTTGCGCCAGTCTCGAGGACAGCGGTCTTGGTGGCGTTCTGGGCGGTGTCTCCCCGGACGCCGGGCTCGCAGTCGGTGATCAGGAGTTCGACGAAAATGGGAGGCTCGACACCGAATACGGTGCCTTTGTAGGAGACCATCTTGCAGACCATGTCCTCCTTGAGGAACTTGACCGCGTCGCCGAGCACTTCCGCCGGGAAAGGAAGCTGCTCGAAATTCTCGACATCCATCAGGAAGTACAGGTCACCGTCCCGGTACAGGAACTGCATGTCCCTGCGCTCAAGCCGGACCGTCTCGAACTTGTCGTTGGGGTTGAATGTGCGTTCGACGACCGAGCCGGTCTTTACGTTGCGGTATTTGGTGCGGACAAATGCGGCGCCCTTGCCGGGCTTGACATGCTGGAACTCAATCACCTGGAACACTTGCCCATCCATTTCGAATGTGACGCCGTTCCTGAAATCACCGGCCATGACCATATCGATACCTCCTGGTTGCGAGAACCTCTTTCATAAAATTCTACAATATAATAGAGTACTTTCCCACCTTGCGCAAGGCAGGGTCACAGGATACGGACCGATTTGGAAGCGCCGGTCAGGATCCGGGCTCCCTGTCCCTCGATAACGGCCATGTCCTCGATCCGGACGCCGCCCTTGCCCGGGATATAGATGCCGGGTTCGATCGTCACCACATCGCCTGGCTTGAGCTGTCCGGGGTTCGTCCGGGCCAGTCTGGGGTTTTCGTGGATGGCCAGACCGACACCATGCCCAAGGCCGTGGCCGAACAGGTCCCCGTAGCCTGCGGCTGCGATGATCCGCCGTGCGGTTTCGTCCGCCTTGGCGCCGGTGACGCCGGGCGACAGGATCCTTTCGGCCGCCAGTTGGGCGTCCAGGACGATATCATAGATCCGGCGAAGCTCCGGATCCGGATCACCGACAAAGACCGTTCGCGTAATGTCGGAACAATACCCCCCGTACACGCATCCAAAGTCCATGACGACACAATCGCCGGATTCGATCACCTTCTCCGACGCCACACCGTGGGGAAGCGCGCTGCGGGCCCCCGAGGCGATGATGGTGTCGAACGACGGCTTTTCGGCCCCCCTGCGCCGCATCGCGGTTTCAAGCTCGAACGCGACGGTACGTTCCGTGACGCCCGGCCTGACATAAGAAAGGATCTCCTCGAACGACTCGTCCGCGATCCGTACGGCCGCTTCGATCAGAACCAGCTCGTCCGCGTCTTTCTGCGCCCTGAGGTTGCATAGTCCGCTCTCGAACTCCAGAAAGCGGACTTCGGGGCTGTTGGTTTCGTATTTGTGGAAGACAGACAAAGGCAGTTCCTCATCTTCGACGCCGGCTGTCCGGACGGCCTGTTGCGCCAGAAGCTGGGAGAGCGCCTTGAGGCCCGACAGGGTGGTGTCCACAACCTCGAACCCCTCGCACTGCCGTTTCGCCTGGGTGGTGTAGCGGGAGTCCACAAGAATAAAGCATCCATCCCGCGTGATCAGCGCTGTGGATTCCGTTCCGGTGAACCCCGTGAAGTAGCGGGTGTTTTCCCTGCTGAACAGGATCGCGGCCTCCATGCCTTTTTGTGCGCAGTGTTCCCGCAGACGCCTGATTCGTTGGATTGTATTCATTTTACGGTTCCTCCCGACTGATAAATCCGCTTCATCTCCGCCGCGTCGATCGATTGCGTGTCTTTCGACTCGCAAATGATGACCGGATCCATGTCCAGATCCCGGATCACGAGCGCAAGCGGATCGAAATCCGGCCCATAGGACGTGTCCGCCAGGGTGTGATGCATTTTTTCCCCGCCGGCGGTATATTCGATCCGGCTGAAATGGATGTGCATCCGGCGCATCCGTTCCGCGCCCAGACCGTTGCCGATCGCTGTGCAAAGCTGATGGAACTCCGCGTATCCCTTGAGACCGCCATACGTCCTGGCATTATAGTGCCCAAAATCGATGGTTGGAATCAAGCTGTCGTCCAGTCGGCATAATGTAATGACCTCATCAAGATCGCCAAGTTGGTTTATTTTTCCCATCAATTCAGGACAGATCGATACGGTGTCTAAAAGACGGCGTTCCCTGGCCATCGCCAGCACCCGGTTCAATGCGGCGGAAGCAAGGGTCAGCGCTCCGGTCCTGCCGCCCGGCGCGTTGGCGCTGCCTGGATGCACGACCACGCGGGTTCCGCCCATCCAGAGGGCGGCCTCCATGCTGTCGAGGATATAGCCATAGGAGTTTTCCAGCTTGACCGGGTCCGTGCCGGCCAGGTTGATGTAGTAGGGGGCGTGCACGCTGATCGCGACGCCATGTTCCCTGGCCTGCTGGCCGACCTCGGCCGCGGTCTGCTGGCCGATCGCGACGCCGCGGCCGCACTGGTACTCATAGGCGTCCAGTCCCATTCCGGCCAGGTAGGCAGGCATCTGAACCGAGTGCTTGTATCCTTTGTCGTAAAAATCCTGCGGATTGCCGGCAGTGCCGAATCGTGGCATGGATCGGTCTCCTTTCAAACTCGCCCGGATCGCGGGACGGGCAGCGCCATATAGGTGTTGTCAAGCCGGAACCATCGCAGCAGAGGCCGTTCCAGGACCCGCTTGAAGTGCATATGCGGCGGTTCGGACCAACTGAGCGGTTGGACACGGATGGACGCCGCTCCCGCGCTGCGCGCGGCCGCGATGTCCGTGAACAGCTGGTCGCCCACCAGTACCGAACGGTCCGGATGGATGCCCATCCTGCGGCATGCTTCCAGTACGCCGCGGGGAGAGGGTTTGCCGGCGTAGGAAACGCATTCGACACCCAGACGTTCGCTGAACGTACGGGAACGCGATGAGCGGGCATTGGAGACCACGATGCACTCCAGACCGGCGGCACGGATGCGTGCCACCGCCTCGAACGAATGGTCGTCCGGCAGTTTCAGGCCATGGGAGACTAGCGTGTTGTCGATGTCCAGAAGCACCAGGCGGTATCCGGCGTCAAACAGGTCCGGAAAGCGGATATCCAGGATATCCGCGACGTTTCCGTCGGGGCGCCAGGTTTTCTCCATCCATCGCAATGCCACCAAACCATGCCCTCCATCTCTTCCCTAGCATCATATCATATGCATGGTTCGATCCGATCCGACTACGGCCGCCTTGTAATCGGGGTAGTCGCAGAATATAATAGTCCTGTTTATTTTCAAGGGAGATTGAGACAAAATGAAAGTATGTAAATTCGGCGGATCCTCCTGTGCAAACGCGGAACAGATCCGTAAAGTATGCGATATCGTACTCGGCGATCCCGATCGCCGGGTCGTGGTTGTGTCTGCGCCCGGTAAACGCGACCCCGAGGACACCAAGGTCACCGACCTGCTGATCACCCTGGCGAACGCCGTCATCAGCGGATATGGAGGGGCGCGCGAGCGTGACGCGGTCATCGGCCGTTTTTCCAACATATCGGCGGACCTCGGGCTGGACGGGAAACTGATCGACGAGCTTCGCGAGGATCTGGACAAGCGTCTCCGTTCGCACGGCGAGGACCGCAACCGTTTCATGGACTTGATGAAGGCGGCCGGCGAAGACTATTGCGCCAGGCTTTTCACAGCCTACCTCCGCCATCTGGATGTCACGGCTTCCTACGTGAACCCCGGCGATGCCGGCATGCTGCTGACGGACGAGTTCGGCAACGCCCAGATCCTTCCCGAATCCTACGGCCGGCTGGCCGCCCTGGACAAAATCGATGGCATCGTGGTCTTTCCCGGCTTTTTCGGCGTGACGAAACACGGCGATGTCGCGACATTCTCGCGTGGCGGATCGGACATCACAGGCTCCATACTCGCCGCAGCGCTCGATGCCAGCGTATACGAAAACTGGACGGACGTGGACTCCGTCTATTCCGTCAATCCCTCGCTTGTCAAGGATCCGCATCCGATCCGGGAGATCACGTACGACGAGATGCGCGAGTTGGCCTATGCCGGTTTCTCCGTCCTTCACGAAGAAGCGCTGGTGCCTGCCTACCGAAAGGGCATCCCGGTCAACATCCGCAATACGAACAATCCGGCGAGCCGCGGCACCATGATCGTGAACCACCGGACCGCCTTTGACGGCATCGTGACCGGAATCGCCGGCGCCAAGGGCTTTTGTTCCGTTACGCTTGCGAAGTACCTGATGAACCGCGAGGTCGGATTCGCGCTGCGCGTACTTCAGATCCTGGCGGACGAGGGAATATCGTTCGACCACATGCCATCCGGGATCGATTCGTTGTCCATCGTGATGCGCGGCGTCAACCTGCCTCCGGAAAAAGAGGAAACGGTCAAACGCCGCCTGATCGAAGAGATCGGAGTCGAACATGTCGTTGTCACCCGCGGCCTGGCGATCGTCATGATCGTCGGTGCGGCCATGGCGCGCACCGTCGGCGTAACCGCCCGCGCGGCAACCGCGCTGGCTCGCGCGGGAGTGAACCTGGAGGTTATCAACCAGGGAGCGAGCGAGATCAGTGTCATGTTCGGCGTCCGTGAGGAATTTTGCGATTTCGCCATCCGCGAGCTCTACAAGGAGTTTTTCCCGCGTTAACCCGGTCTTGCCGGATCCCTGGCGGCATTCACGTCAAAGAATCGCGACAGGTCGTCGTGCGCCATGGTGAACCCGTTGATCGCGGTCTTGTCCATGTACACGTAGTTCTCCCTGTAATACACATACGCCTGAGGCCCGATCCCGGCAAAGAACCGGAATCCCAGGGACCGGTACATCTGGCATCGCGGATCGTCTCCGCTCAGAAATGAACCGTTGGGGTACATGAGGATGTCGGTCCCGCCCACCAGCGCGCCGATCTGGGCGTTCCAGGCCGCGGCATCCGCTTCCAGGCCAGCCAGCGTTGTCGAGGGGTCTCCGGGCTCGAGATAGGCGTAGGTGGATGACGCGAAACGCCACCCGCCAGCAAGGAGTTTCACGGCGATATCCTTGACTGTTTCCGTGTTTTCGAGCATCTGCGCCGATGACAACTGCTGCAGGGAAAGGCCGCTTTCGGCGTTGTTCTCGTTGCGGCGGAGCAGCTGGTCCTTGTTCAGGACATACCCGAAAACACACTCGTACCCAGTCAGTGAAAGGATACCCTTGGCTCCGTCAAAAGAGAAGTCGGGGTGCTCCTCCACAAAGGTCTCCAGGATTCCGATCGCTTCGGCCTGCCGGTCGACGCGAAGGGCGCCGGATTCGTCCAGGTACTGCCCGCTTACATGTCCCTCCCCGTCGATCACCAGATTGGAGCACAAACCGTTCGCCGCGCGATGCGCGTAATAGTTGACCGTCTCCAGTGTCAGGATCAGCGGTTTTTTTCCGGGTGGCACGAAAACAGGGATCGCCTGTCCGGTTTCATCCAGCATGCTTCCGATGTCAATGAGCACATAGCCTCTTGCATAGAGTCCGTCCAGCAGCGCACGGAACTCGGCAACCGTCAGCATCCCCTGAGCGATCGGGCCTTCCAGGTCGTCCCCGTCGAATGCGCGGGACGGTGTGACGACCAGCGGCCGCACAGTGATGTGCTCCACCGGGCCGGAATAGGCTTCCAGACTTTGGGCCGTATTGGACAGGGCGGTCTGCAGCATTGCCTCCACACCGGTGTTTTCCGGGAAAACGGCTTTCAGCCGGTTCAGCAGATCACGTGCGGAATAGTAACGGTCTGAATCGAGCCATGCGCCCGCCTGTTCGGACAAAGGCGCAAGCATCGTCTCTTTGCAGTTCTGGACACGCCCCAACGCGTATTCCTGGACGAATCCTGACGTTTCGGACGCGATGGCGCCAAAGAGGTCCAGCGCGTCGAAATAGCGTTCTTCGGTCAACGCCTTCTCGGCGTTCGCAACCGCCTGGGTGGACAGCTGGATCGCATCCAGTTCCTGTTTCAGGAGTTTCGTCGGCTGGCTCAGGTTGGTGAGCGATCCCAGCGCCAGAAAAGCGGCGTCGACTTCCGTCCGGGATGCCGTTCCGGTCAGCAGGCCGGAACACAATGCGCGCAGACGGGCGGACACCAGCATTCCGGTCAGTTCACCCATCCCCTCCAGGAAACCGCGATCATCCTCCCGCAGCGACGAGGTGTCTTTGCCGGTCGCCGCGAGGATGGCGTCGACCCTGTCGGTCACCGTCTTTTCCATCGAGGCCAGGGACTCGCGGTATAGCGCCATGTCCGATCCGCCCCCGCCGGAGACGTTCGCCCCGGCGACCTTTGCCTGGACGGCGCGCAGGGAGGCAAGAGCTTCTTCATACCGCCCCCCCGCCATGGCGTCCTGGAAACGGGAGGCGACATCGAGCGCGGTGTCACGGTGGACCTTGAGATAGATGCCGAACGCCGCCGAACCGATCAGGACGATCGCCATCAGCGCAGCCAGGATCCGGCGGGCAAGGCCGCCGGCGACACCGGGTGTTTCCAGGTAGATCGGCCTCCCCATGCTATACCCCTTCCAGGCCCATCTGTCTCTCCTCCACCGTTCCTTCACGGATCGACGAACCGGTGGCGGGCAGTGTCCGGGCGCGGTATGGCTTGACATCGACGATGCCGGAATTCTCCAGACGGCAGAGATCCGTCATGACGCTCCCCTTGCGCGATGCCAGGACCTGGATGCCTTGGGCGGCGCGCGTCGTTTTTTCGGGGACATCCCGGCTTTCGAACACCAGAAGCCGGTTGTTGCTGGAGTATACCGCATAGGGTTCATCGACGGTCGAGTGCCGAATGGCGACGACGGGGGATGCGGCGGAAAACGCGTTGACCAGCTTTTTCCGCCGGGTTTTCGTTTCATAGGCCTTCAGGGGCACGCGTGCGATCTTGCCGTTCTGGAATCCGATCATCAGGTAGCCGGAATAATCGTCGGTCGCGACAAGATGCACGACACGTTCCCCTTCCTCGAGCGAAAGCAGGTTGGGCGCGTACTCCCCGATGTCCGACGGCTTGTGGTCCCGGATCTCGTAAACGCTGATCTTGTATGCGTTGCAGCGGTTGGTAAAGAACACAAGGTCCGCCTTGTTGTGGCTTTCCAGCTCGAGGACGATCCGGTCGTCCTCCTTCGTCTTCAGGTCGCCGGCGCTGCGAAGCGAGGTCAGCGCGAGCTTCTTGACGTATCCGTGGGCGGTCAGGTACAGCCTCAGCCGGAAATCCTCGATCATCTGGTGGTCGGCCAGTTCTTCGACTTCTTCGTCCGGCACGATGGACGTACGGCGTTCCTTGCCGTACTTTTTCGCCACCGACTCGAGTCCGGCGACGATGACCGCATCCAGCCGTTCCTTGTCGGACAGGATGTCCTGGAGGTCCTCGATCTCTTTCCGCAGGTTACGGATGTCCGCCACCCGGGACAGGATGTACTGCCGGTTCAGGTTCCGCAGCCGGATCTCCGCGACGTATTCGGCTTGCGGTTCGTCAATGTCGAACCCCTCCATCAGGCGGGGGATGACGTCCGCTTCCTTCTCGGTCTCGCGGACGATCCGGATCGCCTTGTCGATGTCCAGCAGGATCTTTTCCATGCCGAGCAGCAGGTGGAGCCGGTCCTGCTTCCGCTGCAGCTCGAACGCGGTCTCGCGCTTGACGCAGCTTCTGCGCCAGGACAGCCATTCGCCCAGGATCTGCTTGACACCAAGGACGCGCGGCATTCCGTTGATCAGGATATTGAAGTTGCAGTTGAATGTGCTCTGCATTGATGTCTGCCGGAAAAGCTTTTGCACGAGCAGTTCCGGATCCGCCGCCTTCTTGTATTCGATGGCGATGCGAAGGCCGCCCAGGTCGGTTTCGTCCCGGACATCGTTGATTTCGCGGATCTTGCCGCTTTTCACCAGTTCCGACATCTCGTCGATGATCGCCTCGACCGTGGTGCAGTACGGGATCTCGAAAACCTCGATGACGCCGCTTTTCTTGTCGATGCGGTATTTCGCGCGCAGACGCACGGGACCGCGTCCGGTGGTCAGGACCCTGCGCATCTCGTCGACGTTGTAGATGAGTTCGGCGCCGGTCGGGAAATCGGGCGCGGGGATGATGTCCAGCAGGTCGAATCCGGGATCGTGCAGATAGGCGACCGCCGCCTCGCAGACTTCGCGGAGGTTGAACGGACAGATGTTGCTGGCCATGCCGACCGCGATCCCCTGGTTGGCGTTCACCAGGACGCTGGGAAAGGCCGCGGGAAGCAACGCCGGTTCACGGAGCGTCCCGTCGTAGTTGTCCACGAAATCGACCGCGTCGCGGTCAAGACCGCGGAAGATCTCTTCGGAGAATTTTTCCAGCCGGACCTCGGTGTACCTGGCGGCGGCGAACTGCATATCCCTGGAGTATTGCTTGCCGAAATTTCCCTTGGAATCGATGTAGGGATGGAGCAGCGATTCGTTGCTGCGTGTCAGCCGGACCAGCGTCTCGTAGATCGCCAGGTCGCCGTGCGGATTCAACTGCATGGTCTGCCCGACGACATTGGCGGATTTGATTCGAGCGCCGTTCAGAAGGTTCATTTTGTACATGGTATACAGCAGCTTGCGATGGCTCGGCTTGAAGCCGTCGATCTCCGGGATCGCCCGGGAGACAATGACGCTCATCGCGTACGGCATATAGTTCTTTTCCAGTGTTTCCGTGATCGGCTGGTCCGCCACGACAGGTTTATGGATTTCCTTGGCCATTCATGCTCTCCTGACGATATTTCCGATTGTGATGCCGCCGGCCTTCAGCCGATGTCGAGTACATCGAGGTATTGGCTGCCGTTGAGTTCGATATGCGCCTTCCTGCCGGCCAGGTTGTCGCCGAGAAGCAGATCGAAGACATCCGCCGTCGTGGCGGCGTCCGCCGGCACGACACGGATGAGCCTGCGCGTTTCGGGATTCATCGTCGTCAGCCACATCATGTCGGCGTTGTTCTCTCCAAGGCCTTTGGACCGCTGGATCGTGCACCGGTCCGCGCCGAGCCGTCCCAGGATTTCCGCCTTCTCCCGCTCATCGAACGCGAAATGGGTGGTTTCCTCTGCGCCGCGCTTTCCCTTGCATGTGATTTCAAACAGTGGCGTTTCGGCAATGAAGACCCTGCCCGCATCGATCAGCTTCGGCATAAGCCGGTACAGCATGGCCAGGATCAGCGTGCGGATCTGGTATCCGTCGACGTCCGCGTCCGTACAGATGATGACCTTGTCCCATCGGAGGGCCGCCATGTCGAATCCGGACATTTCCTTGTTGTGGCGGCTCTGGATCTCGACTCCGCAGCCGAGCACCTTGATGAAATCGACGATGACTTCGCTCTTGAAAATGCCTTCGTAGCCCGCCTTGAGACAGTTCAGGGGCTTGCCCCTCAGCGGCATGATCGCCTGGAACTCCGCGTCACGGCCCATTTTGCAGGATCCGAGAGCCGAGTCCCCCTCAACGATGTACAGTTCGCGTCGGCTGATATCCTTGGTGCGGCAGTCGATGAATTTCTTTACCCGATTCGCGATATCGATGTTTCCCGTCAGCTTTTTCCGCAGGTTGAGTCGCTGCTTCTCCGCGTTCTCCCGGCTTCGCTTGTTCACCAGGACCTGCTCGATGACCCGGTCGGCGTCCGATTTGTTCTCAATGAACCAGACTTCGAGACGGGATTTGACCATGTCGGTCATGAATTCCTGGACGTACCGGTTGTTGATCGCCTTTTTGGTCTGGTTTTCATAACTGGTGGTCGTGGAAAA
Organism: uncultured Oscillospiraceae bacterium; assembly: GCA_964572095.1. Classification (GTDB taxonomy): domain Bacteria; phylum Bacillota; class Clostridia; order Saccharofermentanales; family UBA5734; genus JAAYKS01. The sequence goes on along the minus strand of CAZNGQ010000014.1, from coordinate 1,185 downwards.
TGACGAGGCCACGAGGATCAGGCTGTCCTGGATGTCGACAAACGAGATTTTGCTTTCGCCGCCCTTGTACTTGTCCCGGTCCTTGATGATGCGGTCGATCTCGTAGACAAAGGCGTTCTTCACAGCCCGGTCGGGCGAACCGCCGTGTTCCAGCCAGCTCGAATTGTGGTAGTACTCCAGCAGGTTGATCTCGTTGTTGAAGCAGAAAGCCACCGAAGCCTTGACCCGGTAATCCTCCTTGTCGTCCCGGTCGCGGCCCTGGCCGGAGGACTCGAAAAGCGCCGGCGTTGTGAATCCCTTGCCGTCGTCCGTTTCCGCCACATAGCCGAGTATCCCATCCGGATAGAAGAACTCGGTCTCGTCTCCGGTCTCTTCATCCCACAGGATGAAGCGGATTCCGGCGTTGACAACGGCCTGCCTCTTCAGTGTCTCCGTGAAATACGGGAGCGGGATGATGATTTCGGTGAAGACTTCGCGATCCGGCCTCCAGCGCTGGATCGTACCTGTTTTTCGCGACCTTGTCTCTTCTTTGGCCAGTCCGCCGATGTTTTCGCCGCGCTCGAAGTGGATGACGTATCGAAACCCGTCCCGTACGGAGGTGACGTCGAAAACCTCGCTGGCGTATTGCGTCGCGCAGGCGCCCAGCCCGTTCAGGCCCAGGCTGAATTCATAGTTGCTTCCGTTGTTGTTGTTGTACTTGCCGCCCGCATAGAGTTCGCAATACACCAGTTCCCAGTTGTACCGCTCCTCCTTGGCGTTCCAGTCCAGCGGGATGCCGCGGCCATGGTCCTCGACCTCGAGCGTGCCGTCCTTGAAACGGCGGACTTCGATGCGGTCCCCGTATCCCTCCCGCGCTTCGTCGATGGAATTGGAGAGGATCTCGAAAAAGGAATGCTGGCATCCGTCCAGCCCGTCGGAACCAAAAATGACACCGGGACGCATCCGAACCCGGTCAGCGCCTTTCAGTGAGGAAATGCTTTCGTTGTCGTATTTGCCGGTCGACTTGTCGCTTGTTACCAAGGAGTTCCCCCTTCTATGGCAAGGCCTGTATCGATTATAGCAGACCGCCGGCCGCAAGCCGCCAGGGCGTTTTGCCACAAAAAAAGCCGTCCGTGTCGAACGGACGGCCATCTGGCGAGCCTAGCAGGACTCGAACCTGCGACCCACAGCTTAGAAGGCTGTTGC
>CAZNGQ010000013.1:9678-21623 GCA_964572095.1 uncultured Oscillospiraceae bacterium | reverse complement strand
CGCGACCTGGAGCTCGCGGCCGAGTTTCGTGAAGATCGCGCCGCGCTGGGCGTCCGCGGCTCCCTTTTTACGCTTGATGTTGTTCCACTTGGAATGACCTGACATACAATCGATATCCTCCTGACGGTTGGTTGGGCATCATGGCGCATGAGGCGCCGGCCGCACACCGTGCGGCGGCGCCGGTCGACGCGGGGCGGCGGGGTCAGACCAGTTCGCGGTATTTTTCGTATGAGAGCATGAGCAGGGACTTGTCCTGGCTGTAGGTCACCATCTCCAGCGCTTCGTCGATGTCGTAGAAGCCGCCGGTCTCGAAGTTCTGCGCGGCGTTGGGATGGACCTTGTCGTCTTCCGCCAACATGATGAACCAGACGATCTTGTTGCAGACAGGCCGCATGCGGGAAATGGAGTAGAACTCATAGTTCGTGCGGCCGGCCGGCGACACGATCCGGGCCCGGCATCCCGCCTCGTAGGCGACCCGCTCCACCGCGACGTCCTCGGGCAGGTTGTTGCTCCGGATGACCCCCTTGGGGAAAACCCACTCGTGCTTCTCGTTCTTGAGAATCAGTACCTTGTCCTTGTGGAATACGACTCCACCGGCGCAGTTTCTGACAAGCATCAGGCGGCCCTCCTCTCCCACGGGTATCCCGTCCCGTATATGGATTTTACCATATACGGCAAGGCAGAGGCTAGCCGCCGGAATGGAGGTCAGGGGAAGCGGATGATGAAAAGCGACCCCTCGCCGGGGCGGCTCACCAGGCTGATGTCCCCGTTGTAGAGCGTGACGATGTGCTTGACGATGGACAAGCCGAGCCCCGTGCCGCCGAGTTGGCGCGAACGGCTTTTGTCGACCCGGTAGAACCGTTCGAAAATCCGCTCCTGGTGCTCCTCGGGAATGCCGATCCCGGTGTCGGAAACGCAGACCACGGTGAACTTGCGCTCGCGCCGGACGGCGATGCGCACTTCGCCGCCGGGCTGGTTGTACTTGATGGCGTTGTCCACAAGGTTGTAGAACATCTGCTCCAGCCGCAGCCGGGACGCCCGGAGCGTCAGGGTCGGGTCAAGCTCGGTCTGGATGGAGACGCCGGCCTTTTCGGCGACCGGGGCCAGCCGCGCGGCCACATCCCCGGCGATCTCGGCCAGGGACACCGGCTGCAGCGCCGTCGCGTCGTCCCGCCCGCTCTCGATCTCGGACAGCTGGAGCATGTCGTCGATGAGCGCCTGCAGCCGCTCGGCCTCGATCTCGATAATCTCGTAGAACTGGGCGATCGTCGCGGCGTCGCGCTCCCCGGTCTTGAGCAGCTCGACATAGCCGCGGATGGAGGTCAGCGGGGTCTTGAGCTCATGGGTCACGTTGGCGACGAACTCGCTCCGGATCTGCTCGAGCTTGCGGATGCGCGTGACGTCGGCGACGACGGCGAGCGCACCCTCGTCCCGCGACACGTGCAGCGGGGTGGCGAACACGGCCAGCAGGCGGTCCTCGGGGCGGTTCACCCGGATCTCCTCCCGGACCGGGCCGCGCGTGGCGACGGCCTTGCGCAGGATGTCGCGGACCAGCAGGTAGTTGGGACCGCCGTCGTTGATGTTGCCTTCCCCCCCGCGTACCGCGGGTTCTCCGATCATGCGTCGCAGCTTGTCCGTCAGCAGCAGGAACCGCCCGTCCGTGTCGATCGCGGCGATGCCGTCCTCCATGCCCTGCAGCATGCCGGCAAGCTTGTCGTTGCTTTCTTCCAGATCGGTGTAGGAACGTTCGAGCCGTCCGGCCATGTCGTTGAAGGCGTCGCTGAGGCGGCCGAGCTCATTGGGCGCGGGATCCATGCGGACGGAAAGGTCCCCCGTGGAAAACGCGCGCGCCGTCGAAGCCATGGCCTCGATCGGGCGGGAGATCCGGCGCGACAGCTGCCGGATGGCGACCGCCGCCACGGCGAGCCCCACGACCAGCCCGATCCCGGCGGCGCCGGCGAGGTACAGCCGGCTCTGGACGACCCGGTCCATGGGCATCGCGACACGCAGGATCCAGTCGCCCGACCGGTATGCCGCATAGTAGAAGCGGGTGTCGACGATGGTGCTTCCGCGGATGTCGTGGCCCCAGCCGCTTGCCAGCGCCTCGATCACTTCCGGCCGGCCGCCGTGGTTCTCCGCGATCGGAACCGAGGAGGCGGAATCCGCATGGACGACACCGTCCGACGCGATCAACGTCACACGGATGCTTTGGCCGATCCGGCCGAGATCCGCGGCCAGCCCGTCGACGAAGGCCTTCACGTCGGTGTCCGGCCCATTCAGAGCGGCGGCCGACAGGTCCGCGGCGACCGCCAGGATCGCGTCGAGCCGGTCGCGCGCCTCACGCTCGTACAGCCGCTCGACCAGGATCGTGGACAGCAGCGAAGCGGCCAGCATGGCCGCCGCGACGGTGATCAGGGTCATTCGTAGAAATCGGGTGCGCATCACAATTCCCCCGGTTCTGCAAACCGGTATCCGATCCCGCGCACCGTCAACAGGTAGCGGGGCTCTTCCGGCTTGTCTTCGAGTTTCTGGCGAAGGTAGCGGACATGGACGTCCACGGTGCGGGTGTCGCCGTAGAATTCGGTCTTCCAGACGTTTTCCATCAGGTACTCGCGGGAGAAGACGTGCCCCGGACGGGACAGGAGCGTCCGGAGCAGTTCGAACTCGCGCGGGGTCAGGTCGATGGGGGTGCCGTCGCGCAGCACCCGGTGGCGCTCGGGATCCAGCGCGATCCCGCCGACCTGCAGTTCCTCCGGCAGCGCGCCGGTCAGGTAGTCCTTGCGCCGGAGCGCCGCCCGCACGCGCGCGACGAGCTCCTTGACGCTGAACGGTTTGGGGATGTAGTCGTCGGCGCCCATCTCGAGCCCGAGGACGCGGTCGATTTCCTCGCCCCGCGCGGTCAGCATGAGGATGGGGACCGGTCGCGTGCGCGCGGACTCCCGCAGCAGCCGGCACAGCTCCAGCCCGTCGGGCGCCGGCATCATCCAGTCCAGCACGACCGCGTCGGGCAGCCGGCTGCGAACCGCGGCGAGGAACGTCCGGCCGTCGCCGAAGTCCGCCGTCTCGAAGCCGGCCTCGCGCAGCGCGATGGCGGCCAGCCGGCGGATGTTGGGCTCGTCGTCCACGATGTAGACCAGCGGCATGCGGTTCCCTCCGGTTTCCTTCAAGTCCCTTGGAAAGGGTCAGTCCCCTGGGAAGGGACACTCCCTTGCGCGGGGGCATGGCCGTCGCGGGCCAGCTTGCGGTGGACGCCCGACTCGAGGTAGATCGCCCACTCCGCGATGTTCGTGGCATGGTCCGCGATGCGCTCGATGTATTTGGCGATGAACATGTAGTCCGCGGCCTGCGGGATGATGGAGCGGGAGCTTTCGGCGAGGACGTTGCACATCTCGAGAACCACCCGGGTGAACAGGTCGTCGACGATGTCGTCGTCGAGGATGACCTGCCGGGCTTCGGCCACGTCGACCTTGATGTACGCGTCGATGGAGGCCGAGAACATCTCGCGGGCCTTTTCATACATCTGGATGATATGGGCCGGCGGACGCATCTCGGTGAAGGAGACGGTCGTCATGATCTCGCAGATGTCGACGCACTGGTCGGAGATGCGCTCCATGTCGGTGATGATCTTGAGCGCCGCGACGATGTGGCGCAGGTCCTTGGCCAGCGGCTGCTGCAGGGCCAGCAGGTTGAGGCACATCTGTTCGATGCGGTGCTCGGTGTCGTTGATGTCCTGGTCCTCGACCATCAGGGACCGGGCCATGGCCGTGTCCTGCATCCGCAGGGCCTGGATGGTGCCGTTCATGATGCGGTCCACATGCCCGGCCATGTCGGCCAGTTCCCTGTGGAGCCGGAGCATCTCACGGTCGAATACATTGCGTGCCATCGGTCTCTCCCCTTCCGTCAGCCGAATCGGCCGGTGATGTAGTCCTCGGTACGCTTGTCGCGCGGAGAGCTGAACATCGTGGCCGTCTCGCCGAACTCCACGATCTCGCCGTGGAGGAAAAAAGCGGTCCGGTCCGAGATCCGGCCGGCCTGCTGCATATTGTGCGTTACGATAATGATAGTATAGTTCTCCTTCAATTCGCCCATCAGATCCTCGACTTTTGTCGTGGAGATCGGGTCCAGCGCCGAGGTCGGCTCGTCCATGAGCAGGATCTCCGGTTCGACCGCGAGGGCGCGGGCGATGCACAGGCGCTGCTGCTGGCCGCCGGACAACCCGAGCGCGCTCTTTTTGAGGCGATCCTTGACCTCGTCCCACAGCGCGGCGCCGCGCAGGCTGCTCTCGACGATCGCGTCCAGGGCGGCGCCTTTCCGGATGCCATGAACGCGGGGACCGTAGGCGACGTTTTCATAGACCGTCATCGGGAACGGGTTGGGCTTTTGGAACACCATGCCGACCCGCTTGCGCAGCAGCGTGACGTCGGTCTCGTCCGCGTAGATGTCCTGTCCGGCGATCCGGATCGAGCCGGTGATGCGGACGCCGTCGATCAAGTCGTTCATGCGGTTCAGGGTGCGGAGGAACGTCGACTTTCCGCAGCCGGACGGGCCGATCAGCGCCGTGATCTCCCTGGCGCGGATATCCAGGTCGATGTCCCGGAGCGCCTGGAAATCCCCGTACCACAGGTTCAGGGCGCGGGCGACCACCTGGAACTCCGTGTCGGCGGGCGCCGACAGCCGTTCCGCGGCGGCCTCACGGATGTCCGGCAACATGCGGAGTACGTTCTTGTCAAGTTGTTTCGTTGTCAGGGAATCCACGCGGGGCACCTAGCCTTTCTTGAGGGCGCGGCCGATCAGGCCGGCCAGTCGATTGAGCAGGAACACGACGATCAGCAGCACGGCGGCGGTCGCAAAGGACTGCTCCAGCGGTTCGCCGCGCATGGCCAAGGTATAGAGGTGCAGCGTGAGGCTCCGCCCCGACGTCAGGATGTGGGAGAAGACGCCCTTGGGCATGCTGGTGACGAGTCCCGCCGTGAACATCAGCGCGGCCGATTCGCCGACGATGCGCCCCATCGCGAGGATGACCGAGGTCAGGATGCCCGGCATCGCCGAGGGGATGATGATCCCCAGGATCACGCGAAGCCGGTCCGCTCCGAGCGCCAGCGCGCCTTCCTTGTACTGCTGCGGCACGGCCAGCATGGCCTCTTCCGTCGTCCGCACGATCGTCGGCAGGATGATGAGCGTCATCGTGAGCGCGCCGGCGAGCAGCGAGTACCGGAGGCGCAGGAACGCCACGAAGAACGCGAACCCGAACAGCCCGTAGATGATCGAGGGGATGCCGGCCAGGATCTCGGTCGTGAACCGGATCGCCCGTACGAGGCGGCCCTGCCTGGCGTACTGCGTCAGGAAGACCGCGCTGCCGACGCCGATCGGCGTGGCGAACAGCAGCGTCAGGACAACCAGGTAGAGCGTGTTGATGATCATGGGCAGGATGCCGCGGTGCGTCTCGTCGCTCTCCAGGTAAATGTCCGTGAGGAACTTCCAGGAGATCCCCTTGAGCCCATTGTAAAGGATGTAACCGACCAGCAGCGTAAGGATCGCGACCGTGACGCCGGCACAGAGCCAGATGGCCGCGCGCAGCGAACCGTCGCGGGCTTTTCTACTCATTCTTGCCATCCATCGCCACCCCCTGTCTGGATAGTCTGGAAAAGCCGACGTTGACGATCATGATGAAGACGAACAGGACCAGGCCGATCGCGAACAGCGCCTGGCGGTGCAGCCCGACCGAATAGCTCATCTCCATCGCGATGCCTACGGTCAGCGGCTTGACGGGATGGAACAGGCTCGGGAAAAGCGGCAGGTTGCCGGCGACCATGATGATCGCCATCGTCTCGCCGATCGCGCGGCCGACGCCCAGGATGACGCCGGAGAGGATCGGGGCGCGGGCCGCGGGGACAAGCACCTTGAAGATCGTCTCGATATGGGTCGCGCCAAGCGCCAGCGACGCTTCCTTGTACGAGGCGGGCACGGCGCGCAGCCCCGTTTCCGCGGTGTTGATGATCGTCGGCAGGACCATGACGGCGAGGATGACCATCGCGGAGAACAAAGTCGCGCCGGTCTTGAGGCCGAACGCCTGCCGGACCAGCGGCACGAGCAGCTGCAGCCCGAAGAAGCCGTAGACGACCGACGGAATGCCGGCCAGCAGCTCGACCGAGGGGCGGACAAGCGCGGCCATCGGCCGGGGGGCGATCTCCGCCAGGAAGACCGCCGTCAGGAGGCCGACCGGGACGCCGACGAAAATGGCGCCGAGCGTCGAGGCGATGCTGCCGAGGATCATGTTGAAAATGCCGAATGACGGATCGGCCGCGGATGTCGGTGTCCAGACGGTGCCGAACAGGAACTCCACGGGCCCGATCTCGAGGATCGCCGGCAGGCCCGATACCAGGACGTAGCCGGTGATCAGCACGACCGATGCGATCGAGATCGCCGAGAAGGACAGGAAGACCGATCGGGAGCCGGCCTCACGCCCCTGGCTCCAGAGCGTCGCGGCACAGTTCGCGAGCAGCAGGGCGAGCGCGATGTAGAATGCGGGCAGGACGGCCATGCCGGTCGGGCGCATACCCGCGGTGTGCAGGGCTTCCGGGACGACGGCGGCGGTCAGCTGCACGAGCAGCAGGGCGACGACCGCGGCCAGGGCGGCGAGCGGGGACCAGCGGGCCAGGGCCCCGACGCGGGCGCGGGCCTTGCCGCGGGAGTCCGACCCGGCGAACAGCAGTCCCGCGGAAGCGGCTGCAAAGGCCGGTGCCGAAAATCCGAGCAGGTACGTGACCGCGGGCATTCCGATGGTCCACTCCCCCAGCCGGATTGGAACCGGCAGGGAGAAGAGGCTGTAGGCGACCGTCGTACCGGCGTAGTCCATGGCCAGGAGCGGCAGGAAGCACACGGCGACGGTCCCCGCGGCCAAAACCGCGGAGACCCATCGTCCGGCGAGAACGGACACTTTTGTCTTTTTCAGGATCCGGTTGTTCATATTGCCGCCCATCCGGTCAGCCGACCTTGACCAGTCCTTTTTTCGCGACGACCGCCTGGCCGTCGGCACCGAGCACGAAGTCGAGGAAGGCCTTGGTCAGCCCCTCGGGCCGGCCGTCCGTGATGCACACGAAGTCACGCTGGATTTTATAGGTGCCGTTCTTCACATTGGCTTCCGTGGCGTCGACGCCGTCGACCTTGACCGGGGTGACCGAGCTGTCGAGCTCGCCGAGGGACATGTACCCGATCGCCTGGCTGTTGCCCGCGACGGTGGACTTGACGATGCCCGTCTCGTTGACTTCCTGGTCGGGGACGCACTTGTCCGCGATGCCGAGGATGCTTTCAAAGCCGTCCCGTGTTCCCGATCCGCTCTCGCGGATGATGACGGTGATATCCTTGTCGGCCCCGCCGACTTCCTTCCAGTTCGTGATCCTGCCGGTGAAGATGTCGGCGATCTGCGCGGCGGTCAGGGTCTTGGCCGGATTGGAGGGATGGACGATGACGGCGATGCCGTCGATGGCGATCACGGTTTCGACCAGCGTGGGGTTGGCGGTCTTCTCCTCGGTCTTCATGCGGCGGGAGGAGTTTCCGATGTCCGCGGTGCCTTCGGCCGCACCCTTGACGCCGGCGCTGGAGCCTCCGCCCTGGACGTCGACGGTGACCTTGGGATTGGCGGCGGTAAAGGTTTCACCGAGCGCCTTCATGACTTTCTCCATCGAGGTGGAGCCGGCGGAGACGATCTGGCCGGACAAAGCGGAGCCCGTGCCGGCCGTTGTCGTTCCGGCGGCGGTCGTGCCGGCCGGGGTGGTGGCTGCGGGGGTGACGATGGTCGGGCTGCATCCCGTCCCGATCGCCGCAACGAGCATGAGGGCTGAAAGGATGGCGATGATGCGGGTTCTGTTGTTCATTCCCATGTTGTCCTCCTGTCGGGCTTCTGTCTCCCTGGACAAGCCCTGCTTCTATCCGTCTTGCGTCCCCATCGTACCGCTGCGACGTTAAGGGCATGTTAGGAGGGTGTTCCGCTGCGGTAAGATATGGAAAAAAGCGGACGGAGTGCCCTCTTTGGGAGCTCTCGGGGCTTCCGGGACGGCCGCGGGGCTATGCTATAATGACAGGAAAGACTGAACGGCACGGCCGCGGGGGTGTTCATGGCGACAGGTCCCAGCAGGGCGCTCAGCATCCTGATTCCTTTTTATAATGAGGAAAAACAGATTCCCGTCACGGTCGCCGAGGTCACGAGGGTGATGGACGGGGCCGGTGAACCGTTCTCGATCATCGCGGTCGACGACGGCTCCACGGACGGCACCTGGGCGGCCATCGCCGCGGCGTCCGCCGCCGACGGCCGCGTGCGCGGGCTGCGCCTGTCGCGCAACTTCGGCAAGGAGTCCGCGCTGTGCGCCGCGCTGGATGCCGCGGACGGCGACGCGGTCGTCGTCATGGACGGCGACCTCCAGCACCCGCCTCGCCATATCCCCGAGATGATCCGGCTCTGGCGCGACGAGGGGTTCGATGTGGTCGAGGGCGTCAAGACGGACCGCGGGCGCGAGAGCCTGGGGTCCCGCGTGTCGGCCGCCGTCTTCTATGGCCTGTTCCGCCGGCTGGCGGGCATCGACCTCCGCGGCGCTTCGGATTTCAAGCTGATGGACCACAAGGTCGTCGAGGCCTGGCGCCGGCTGCCCGAGCACGAGACCTTTTTCCGCGGCATGTCCGCGTGGCTGGGGTTCCGGCGGGTCTCCATCCCGTTCGAGGTGGCCGAACGCACGACCGGTACAAGCAAATGGTCGATCGGCCGGTTGCTCGGCCTGAGCCTGCACGCCATCGCCTCGTTTTCGGCCCGGCCGCTGCAGGCGGCGTCGTCCGTCGGCATCCTGCTGGTCCTGCTGTCCGGGATCCTGGCCGTCCAGACGTTCGTCAACTGGGTGTCCGGCAAGGCGGCCAGCGGCTTCACCACCGTCATCCTGCTGGAGCTCCTGATCGGCGGCTGCGTGCTGCTGAGCCTCGGGCTCCTGGGCGTCTACATCGCGCGGATTTTCTCCGAGGTGAAGGGGCGACCGCGTTATATCGTATCCGAAACCGCCGGGCGGCCGGGCGATCGCGCGAAGGCGCCCGACGGGGACGGCACGGAACCGTAGGATTGACGGGGCCGACGGAAGGGGGATTCCATGCTGGCCATTCTTTACCTATTCATCGCCCTGCTTTTCGGTGACCGGCTGCGGCGCCTGCTGCTGCCGCCCGCCCGCGACCTGTACGCATCCTTCTCGTCCCGGGACACATCGGACGTGCCGGCCTGGCTGTTCGACCTGCCCGCGGCCGCCGTAATGGGCCTTCCGCCCATGATGTGGCTGACCTATGCGGCGGCCTGGCTGGCGGCGTGGATTCCGGGATTGTCCCGGCTGTCCAATCCGCTGCTGCTGGCCAACCTGGTCGTGATTCCCTTGATATTCATCCTGTCCCTGGCCATGACCGGCCGCCTGCGCGACCGCGCGGCGAACCGCCGGCTGATCGTCGCCGCGGACGAGGTTCCGGCTGCGGGACGGGACCGCCCCTCCGGCCGTTTCCTGCGCGAATCCTCCATCTACCTGTTCGTCATGGCCGCCCTGCTGCTGTTCGGGCTTTGGTTCCTCCGCGTCAGCCTGTTTGTAGACGGCAGCCAGCTGCGTGCGGGATACAGCGTGTTTTCCGACTTCGCCCCGCACACCGCGCTGGTCAGCTCGTTCGCCCGCGGCGCCAACTATCCGACCCAGTACCCGCACTTCGCGCTGGATGGGATCCGCTACCACTTCATCTTCTATTTCCTGTGCGGCAACCTCGACTATCTCGGACTCCCGATCGACTGGGCGATCAACCTGCCCAGCCTGCTGGGCATGGTCTCCTTCAGTTCGCTGCTCGGCCTGCTGGGGGTTCTGGTCACCGGGCGGCGCACGGCGTTCCTGGCCGCTCCGGCACTGTTCTTTCTCCGGTCCTCGTTCGCGATCTTCACGTTCCTGCGCGGCCGCACCGGGCTGGGAGACTCCCTGGCAGAAGCATTCCGGACGATCGGACGCTCGACCGTCTTCATCGGGGACACGCTGCACGAGGACTGGGGCCTGTTCGCCATCAACGTGTACGCCAACCAGCGGCATTTCCTCTTCGGCTTGAGCTTGCTGCTGTTCCTGCTGTTCCTGTTCCTGCCCCTGCTCCGGAGCGGATTGCGCCCCGCGGTCCCCGAGCAGGGCCGGCGTCCGCGCTTCCTCCGGTGGGAGGGCTGGGCGATCCCCTCAGGCGGGGTGCTGGCGGCCGCCCTGCTGACCGTCGTGTGCCTGCCGTACCTGCATGGTTCGGTCCTGGTCGCGGCACTGCTCATCCTGGGCGTGCTGTGCGTGTTTTCCAACGGACGGCTCCAGTACCTGCTGGTCGCGGCGGCCGGCATCGGCGCGGCGGTCCTGCAGGCGCGCCTGTTCGCCGGCGGCACGGAAAACGTCGCCTCCTTCCGTCTGCTGATCGGATTCCTCGCGGACAAACCGACGTTGTGGAGCATCATCCTCTACGCCACCGAGGTGTTCGGCGTCGCTTTCTTCCTGCTGTTTCTCCTGCCCTGGATCCAGCCGAGCCGGTTCCGCACGGTTCTGGCGGTTTCGTTCCTGGCGCCGTTCCTCTTTGCGTTCACGGTGTCCCTGACACCCGACGTCACGGTGAACCACAAGTACCTGATGATCTCGGTCTGCCTGATGGACCTCCTGATCGTCGACCTGGTCGGCCGGTTGTGGGAAAAGCCGCGGCGCCACCCGCTGGCGCGGCGTGTGGACCTCGAGGAGGGCCGGACGCCGGGTCCGCCGGACGCCGGGGGGCGCGGTCTGGCGGCGATCCGGGCAAAGCTCGAAGCCACGGGGATCGGCAGGATCGTGCTCGGCCGCAAGTCGCAGCTGCGCGCGGCGCTCATGGTGTCGCGACGTGTGCTGGCCGTCCTGCTCGTCATCCTGCTGACCGCGACCGGGGTCGCGGATGTCGTGACCTATGCCCACATCAACCGCAATACGGTCGCGATGGACCTGGAGTCCCCGGTCACGGATTGGATCCTGGCACACACCGATCCGAACGATGTGTTCCTGACCGACACATACGCGTACAACGAATTTTTCTACAGCGGGCGGCCGGCTTACTACGGCCACTCGTACTACGCCTGGTCCGCCGGGCATGACACAGGCGCGCGCGACCGGATCTACCGCCGGTTGCTCGGCGGCTGCGGCGGCGACTACAATACGTTCCGCACGCTCTGCATGGACGAGGGCATCTCCTATCTGCTGGCCACGGACTCCATGCGCAAGGACCCGGGCACCGGATACAACGACGCGTTCTTCCAGGCGAATTTCGCCGTTTTGGCCCGTTTCCCGACAAAAGACAACGCGACGGTCTATGACCTCCGGTGACTTTGGCTATTTCAACCAGATTGCCGAGACCTGGGCGCGCGCGGCCTCACTCGACCCGGCAGCCCGCGATGCCGCGCTGGACGCTGCGCGGATCCCGGCCGGCGGGTGCGTGCTGGACGCGGGTTGCGGCTCGGGCCTGCTGCTGCCGGCGCTGCTGGAGCGGGTCGGTCCGGACGGCCGTGTGGCCGCCGTCGACGGGGCGCGCCGCATGCTGGCGATCGCCGCGCGCCGTCACACCGACCCCCGGATCCGGTTTATCCATGCCGCACTGATGGAATATGACGTCGCGGACGGCCCGTTCGACGCGATCGTCTGCTGCCGGAGCCTGCACCACCTGCCCGATCCGGCGGTCGCCGCCGCGCGGATGGCCGGCTGGCTTCGGCCGGGCGGCCGGCTGGTGGTCCTGCACGAGTCCGACGCGAACGGGATAACAGACGCAAAAACCGCCCTGTCCCTGCGGCTGTCGCTGGAACGGGGCGGCCTTGTCGTGGAAACCGTGCCGGCGCCGGCCGGCTGGCAGATCGTTGCGGGGACTCTACCAACGTCCCGATAACGCGTTATAAACCGACGGTA
>CAZNGQ010000013.1:0-9578 GCA_964572095.1 uncultured Oscillospiraceae bacterium | reverse complement strand
CGCTCGAACGCGTCGCGCCGGTTTTCCGCGAACCCCTTGCGGACAAGGATGTTCGCGGCCTGTACGCGTCCCACGACGCCGGCGCCCTCCGCCTCGAGTTCCTCCAGCGTCACCGGCATGCCGAGCTGCGCGAGCGTCGCGCACATCCGTGCGTTCCGCTCCCTGCGCCTCGTCCGCTGCACATGCAGCCAGTCGTCCACCGCCTCGATGCCGCCCAGCGGGAAATACCCCAGCAGGTGCACCTCGATCGTCTTGCCGGGAAAGGTCTCGAAGTCCGCGCTGAGCTCGACGCCCGGGATGAACAGCGGAGCGTCCGCCCCCAGCGTCTCCAGCGCTGCGCGGACTCCCGGCAGCGCGGAGACCGTGTCGTGGTCGGTCACCGAGAACGCGCGCAGACGGTTCTCCACTACGCTTCGCACGAGCTGCGCGGGGCTGGATGTCCCGTCGGACGCCGTGGTGTGCAGGTGCAGGTCGCACGCCCCCCGCGCGACGATCGTTCGCAGGAGCAGGGCGGCTTCGGTCAGGCGTGCGGGTTCGGTCATGCGCAGGGCCTCCTTGGGAAAAAAGGGACCCGCCTGCCTGGCGGGTCCCTCGCGGTTCATGGCGGTATGGCTCAGTCTTCCTCGGTGGCGCGGGCCTTGGCGTCGGCGATGACCTTATCCATCACGAGCTGCGGGGCGGGCTCGTAACGGGCGAAGCCGATCGTGTAGGAGCCGCGTCCCTGGGTCATGGACTTGAGATCGGTGGCGTACTTGGCCATCTCGGAGGTCGGGGCCTCGGCGGTGACGACCTGTTCGCCCTCGTCGTTCGGGTTGATACCGATGATGCGGCCGCGGCGCTTGTTGAGGTCGCCCATGATGTCGCCGAGGAAGTGGTCGGGGATCGTGATCTCGATGTGGCTGATGGGCTCGAGCAGGATCGGGCCGGCGAGCGGCATGCCCGCCTTGAACGCCAGGCTGGCCGCGATCTTGAACGCCATTTCCGACGAGTCGACGTCGTGGTAGGAACCGTCGACCAGCGTCGCCTTGAGGTGCACGACCGGGAATCCGGCGAGCACGCCCTTGTGGACGGCGTCCTGCATGCCTTTTTCAACCGCGGGATGGTACTGTTTGGGGACGGATCCGCCAAAGATCTTCTCCTCGAAAGTCAGGGCCTCGGTCTCGCCCGGCTCGAACTCGATCCAGACGTCGCCGTACTGGCCGTGGCCCCCGGACTGCTTCTTGTGGCGGCCCTGAACCTTGACCTTCTTGCGGATGGTCTCGCGGTAGGGCACCTGGGGCTCTTCGAGGTAGGACTCGGAGTTGAACTTGGACTTGAGCTTGGACCGCAGCACGTCGAGATGCTGCTCGCCCATGCCGGACAGCACGATCTGGTGCGTCTCGGGATCGGCGTGGACCTGGAACGTCGGGTCCTCGTCGCGAAGCTTGACCAGGCCGGCCATGATCTTTTCCTCATCGCCCTTGGCCTTGGCATGGATGGCCATCGACAGGCAGGGCACGGGGAACGAGATCGGCTCGAGGGTGACGACGCGCGCCCGGTCGCACAGCGTGTCGTTGGTGACGGTGGAGACCAGCTTGGTGACCGCGCCGATGTCGCCGGCAACGATCTTGTCCACGCCCACCTGCTTCTTGCCGACCATGACGGCCAGCCCGGCGATGCGCTCGTCCTTTTCCTTGAGCGGGTTGTAGACCATGGAGTTGGCGCGCACCGTGCCGGAGTAGACGCGGAACAGCGAGATCCGGCCGACGAACGGGTCGGCGATGGTCTTGAACACGAACGCGGCCATCGGCCCGTCCGACACGACGGGGATCTGGACGGCGAACCCGTCGGCGTTCTTGCCCGTGCAGGCGCCGATGGAGGCGGCGGACGGGGCATAGGCGCACAGGCTGTCCATGAAGAAGCGCACGGCCCAGTTGGAGGCGGCGGAGCCGGTGAAGACCGGGATCAGGGAGCCCGAGGCGATGCTGGCGCGCAGCCCGATCGCAAGCTCCTCGTCCGTGAACGATTCTCCACCGAAGTATTTCTCCATGAGGCTTTCGTCGCTCTCCGCGGCGTGCTCGATGATGCTCTCCTGCAGCGCATCCACATCGGCGGCGATCGCGTCGGGCATCGGGCACTCCTTGTACTCGCCGCCCGCGGCAAGGGTGTAGGCTTTTTTCGTGATGACGTCGACAAATCCCTTCATCACGGATCCGTCGAGGATCGGGAGCATGAACGGCGTTACGGCGACGCCGAAGGATTCCTTGAGGTGGTCGAGGGTCTTGGAAAAACTCGCGTTGGCCTCGTCCATGCGGCTGATATAGAAGAACATCGGCTTGCCGGCCTTTTTGGAAGCGCGGACCGCTTTTTCCGTACCGACGACGACGCCGTCCTTGGCACCCACGACGACGACCGCGGAGTCGGCGACCCGCATGCCCTGCATGACCTCGCCGATGAAGTCGAAGTCACCCGGCGTGTCGATCAGGTTGATCTTGCTGTCCTTCCACTCGCAGGCCGCGAGCGCTGTGTTGATCGAGATCTGGCGACGGACCTCCTCGGGATCGAAGTCCATCGTGGTGTTTCCGTCAACCGGCTTGCCCAGACGGTCGATGGCCTTGGCGTTGAACAGGATGGCCTCGGCCAGGACGGTCTTGCCTGATCCGCCGTGTCCCAGCAGGACAATGTTGCGGATTTGCGACGCAGAATAGTCTTTCATGCAGCGGGACCCCCTTGAGGTACAATTCCGGCGCCCAAACGCCGGGCCATTCCATTATACTATTGGAATTTTGTCCTTTCCAGACGAGTTCCTTGTGTAATATGTAAAAAAATTCTCCTAGTTTTTGTACAAATCAGAGGACTCCCATTCCGCCAGCACCGCCCGCACGTCGGCCAGATCCGCAACTTCCGACGCGCGCCGGCGCAAGTCCGACGAATGCGGCGTGCCGCGCAGGCACCACAGCAGGGATTTGCGCGATTCGCGCACCGCCGTCGCCTCGCCGGCGGCCGCGGCACGTTCCTCCACTTCCCGCAGCGCCAGGACGGCGCGCTCCGGTATGCCGGGGGGCGGCGGCACCGACTCCCCGCGCAGCGCGGCGGCCACACGCCCGAAAATCCAGGGATCCCCCAGCGCCGCGCGCCCGATCGCGATCCCGTCCGCGCCGGTCCGGCGCATCAGGTCGACCGCGGATTCCGGGCCGGTCACGTCGCCGTTGCCGAACACCGGCACGCGCACCGCGGCTTTCACCGCTGCGATGACCGACCAGTCGGCCCGGCCGGCGTACATCATGTCGCGGGTGCGGGCGTGCACCATCAGCATCGACGCCCCGCTGTCCTCCGCCATGCGGGCGAACGCGGGCGTGTTCGCGGACGCGGCGTCCCAGCCGGTGCGGAACTTGACCGTGACCGGAACGCCGTACAGCTCGGCCGCCGCCACCGCCGCGCGGATGACGCGCGCGGCCAGCGGCAGGTCGCGCATCAGCGCGGATCCGCCGCCGGTGCCGACGACCTTTGGGACGGGGCAGCCCATATTGAGATCGATCGCGAAGGCGCCCGAGAGGACCGGGTGCTCGAGAATCACGTGGATGGCGTAGTCGAAGTCGTCCGGGTCCGACCCAAACAGCTGAATGGCGACCGGCGCCTCCTCCGGGGAGATCGCGAGGTACCGCCAGGATCGGACGAGCCCGGGATCGTGGACGATGCCGCGGGCGCTGACCAGCTCGGTGCAGACCAGCGAGGCGCCCCGCTCGCGGCAGATGCGCCGGAACACCGCGTCCGTCGCGCCGGCCATGGGCGCGAGCGCGAGGTTGCCCGGGAGCGTGCGCGGCCCGATCCGGACCGGATGAAACAAGGATGCGGAGGAATCCATGATCGGCGGGCCTCCCCGATAAAAACAGATCCGCGTCCCCGGTCAGGCGGGAACGCGGATCGTGCGGCGTATCGCCGCTGGCACCTCGGACAGGAATCGAACCCGTATCAACAGTTCCGGAAACTGTTGCCTTATCCGTTAGGCCACCGAGGTGTGTCGAGGGCATCCGGGTTTGTGGTGACAAGATTATAACGCCGGGGCAGGGGTTTTGCAATGACGGGGGCGTTTGTCTGCAGGAGAGGGTCAGGTCATCCCGCCTGCGTTCTCGACCGTCTGCCGGGCCATGTGCACCAGCTCGGCGTACAGGTCCCGCTGGATGGACGCCCAGGGGGAGTCGATGTCCTTCATGTACACGTCCGGGATCGCCTGCAGCAGGGCTTCCGCGGTCTGCCGGCCCGGGAAGCGGCGGAACGACAGGATCGCGTTGGCCGCTGCCGGGATCCCGCAGTCGATCTGGTTGTCGAAGATCGAGTATCCGCCGTCCAGGAACTGCACCGGGCTGTCGAGATCCATCGCGCGGAACGCGGCGCGCAGGTAATAGATCGTGACATCGAGCAGCTTGTTGTTCCGGACCGAGTCGTCACCGAACAGTGCGGTGGACAGCTCGGACTTGGTGACCGCGCGGCTGCGGTTGTGCAGCAGCAGGGCGAGCAGCTCGCGCGTCTTGTTCGTGCGGAAATGCATGCGCTGGTCCTGCGCCTTGATCGGGGCGGCATAAAAGTCGCCAAAGCAGTTGACATAGATTTTCTTGATCTTGTAGTCGAACCGGTCGATGACCGTCCGGATGAATTCCGGCTCCAGGTTTTCGTCGACCGCGATGTTGATGACGGGTTCGTAGACCGAGCGGTCCGCGTACAGCGAAATCATTCGGCAGCGCGCGGCGAGCGTCACGGAGGCGCGGACGTATTCGACGGCGACGGTCTCCTGCCGGTTGCGGATGGCGATGCAGGCCATCAGGCCGTAGAAGGTCGCTGAGGCGAAGGGCAGATTGTCCTTTTCGTTGCGTTCAAAGCATTCGTCCACGATAAGGGCCGCCGCCTCGACCTCGTCCGCGCCCAGCAGGATCGTCGAGACCCGGGCCATGACGGACAGGTAGGTGGAGGGCATGCTGATGTTCTGGTACCCGCGGATCTCCTCGGCGAGCCGTAGCGCGTTGCCGCCGCGCAGGATTTCCGTGAGGAGTTCCAGTACGCGGGCGGTGCCGGCCAGGATATGGTTGTCGGGGAAAAACGCGGTGTATTCGCGAATGCGGTCGAACAGCGGATCGAGCCGATCGTCCTGGAGCGGGCGGCCGTCGATGCGGTCCCGGATCATTTCCGAAAGCAGGAACTCGGCGTTCATCAGGAGGTCGTTCCAGGTTTCGGACGTCAGCGCGTGCACCTCGACCGGACTGACCCGCCAGCCTTCGGCCAGGCGGCGGGCGTTGTCCCGCTCGTCCATGTTCTGCAGCGCACGCACCGCGTAATAGTGCAGCGAGCTTCGGCCGAGCCGGTCCATCTCTTCCTGCGTGATGCCTTCCGCGGCGCGGCGGCTGGCGACCGCCTCGGGGTAGCGGCCGGCATGGTAATGGACCGCGATCATGAGCCATTCGTACCATCGGACCAGCTTCTGGTTACCCGCGGCACGCGCGGCTTCCAGGCGGCCGGCGATCTGGATGGAGGTCTCGGGGACCTGGTCGGGGATCAGCAGGCAGCAGGACTTGTCCGCGAGCAGCAGGCATTCGGCTTCGGGGGAGACCGCGGCCGCTTCCGGCAGCAGGCGGTCGATGAGGTTGCAGCTTTCCGTGCAGGGGCCGTTGAAGCGCAGCAGCAGCGCCAGGTAGCGCATGGACTCGACCATGCGGTCGCCGTCGCCGGCCTCGCGAAATCCCGCGACCGCCTGTTCGACATAGGGGGCGGCGTCGACGGGCTTGCCCTGCATCAACAGGAGTTTGGCCTTGAGCAGGCTGGTGCCGGGATGGCATGGGATTACGCAGAGACGGTCCATCCATCGGCCGAGCTCGTCACTCAGACCGGACAGGATCATCGTCTCGCCCATGGCGGCGGCACTGTCCTCGAGGATGGCATTGTCCCCCGCCAGGTAGGCGTAACGGCCCGCGCCGAGCGGGTTTCCGGTGTCGGCCAGGCATTGGGCGGCGCGGCGGTACTCCTCCGTGGTCGGCGGGCACAGGGACTCCAGGCTCGCGCGGAACGGCGGGTAGAAGCTGTAGTAGCCGCCGGCTTTCTTTTTCATGAAATAGTGGTTGTTCACCAGGTATTCCAGCAGTGCGGCCGAGTTGCCGATGCCGGCCAGCTCGTTGCACTGCGGCGCGGTCATCTCCTCCAGGAGCCGGATGTCCAGCACAAAGCGGCGCAGGCTTTCCGGCAGGGTCTCGAGGATGCCCGTGAAGCAGGACGTGGGGTCCAGGGTGCTGCAGATGCCTGCGACGGCGTCGAACCGGCCGGCCGGCACGTCGATGTCGCGGTGCTGCTGCAGGAAAAGCCGGTGCGCGTTGACCGCCGCGGGCCAGCCTTGCGAGGACAGCCACGCGGTCTCGGCGTCGTATCCGACCACGTTGCAGACTTCCTCGCGCGACAGGCGCATGTCCTGGTCGTCCAGCGTCCGGACGGACTCGGCGTGATTGGCGAAGACGGCGCTCTCGAGGAACGGCGAAGCGCCGAGGAAGACCAGCCGGAGTCCGGCGGGGGCGCGTTGAATCAGTCCGCGAAGAAAATCCGCCACGCGCGGATCGTCCAGGACCTGGGCGTTATCGAAAATCAGGGTGACGGCAGCGGGAGAGCCCGCCGGCTCTGTATGGCGCCGGTACTCGCCGAGGTAATCCTCCAGGAGATCACGGGCGGCACGGGTGGTCGGGTTGAGCGCGGGGTACAGGCTGATGCGCTGGCGGAAATCCGGCAGGGCGCGCCGCATGGCGATGCCGAGGTGGTACACGAAAGCGAAGAGATGGTTGTCGCCCCCGTCCAGCCCGTACCAGACGGTCGGTCCCGATGTCGCCGCGTACAGCGAGGCGGTGACGGTCTTGCCGGAACCCTGGCCGGAGCGAAGGTAGACGACGGGCCACGCGGTGTTGCGAAGCGCCTCCAGGACCGGTTGGCGGATGGAAAGCCCGCGTTCGGGAAGCGGGGGCTGGAGCTTGATTGACGAATCCGCATCCATATCGAACGCCTTCCAAATGAACGGATACGCCACGCATGTTGTGTGTGGCGTGCCAATCTTTGTAACATGAATGGAATTTGATTATAACACAACAGTAAAAGTTTTGTGGGAAATGCGAAAAAATCTCAGTCAACATGTCATTGTTAAGTCGGCCTCGACCGGTCAGTCCGAAGCGGGGTTGCCGTCGTACTCGATCGCGACCGCCCGGACCGGGCTGCCGTCCGCGCCGGTGATCCGGAGAGGCAGGCACGAGAGGAGCAGGCGGCGGCCGGACAGGGGCGCGAGGCCGACCATCCCCTCCAGGATGAGGATGCCGCGGGACAGCAATCCGGCATGCATGGCGGTCGCCTCGGGCGCCATGCCGGTGGTCGGAAGGACGCCAGCCGGATCCGCCAGCACGGTCGGCATGTCCGTCCCCAGCAGCCGCACGCCCAGCCCGGCAAGCCGCGCGGCCGAATCGGCGGTGAACTGCGGCAGGCCGGAAAAGAACCCGGGCGTCCCCCGCCGCTCCTCCCAGCCGGTGCGCAGCACGACGAAATCCCCCGGCTGCACCGCCGTCAGGTCCGCGGCCGCCAGGTCGATCCGTCCGGTTTCGCGCACTTCACGGGTCACGTCGAGGAAAACCGCCGGTCCGAAGAACCGTTCCGGCGGCATGGCGTCGATCGCGGCGCCGTCCGGTAAAAAGTGCCGGGGTACGTCCACATGCGTCCCGGTATGGGTGCCCATCGCCAGATCCAGCACGTTGCAGCCGTCGCGGTCGTACGTCGCAGCGACGCGGGCACGGAACGGCGGATCGCCCGGGAACACGTCCATTTTCTCCTCGATCCTCACACTGAGCTCATGAATAATCATCGTCGGCTCCTGTCCCCGGTTGGTCTCCGGGCGTAAAATCGATATGATGGTTCGGGCGGAAGCGGTCGGTTCGCTTCCCCTGATCCGATTGTACACGTACCGAAGTCCGATTTTCATAGAGGATGGTCATCGACATGAGCGGGAGTGAACGGAAAATCGTCATCATCGGCAGCGGCATCGCGGGTATTTCGGCCGCCCAGGGCGCGCGTCGCCAGGATCCGGCGGCGGCCGTCGCCGTGGTCGGCGGGGAGTCGCGGTCTCCCTACTACCGCCTCCGCCTGACCGAGGTTGTCTCCGGGCGGACACCGGATGAAAAACTCACGCTGCATCCGGAGGACTGGTATCCGGACAACAGCATCCGCATGCTGTACGGTGTCTCGGCGACCGCGATCCGGACCGGGGAGCGGACCGTCGAGCTCTCCGACGGCACGCGCGAGCCCTACGACGCACTGGTTCTCGCGACCGGCAGCTCGAGTTTCCTGCCGCCGGTCAGCGGGGCGGATCGTCCCGGCGTTCACACGCTGTGGACAATGGACGACGCCCACTCCCTGCGGGACGGGGTCTTTTCATCGTGCCGGGAAGGCGCGCCGGCGGTCGTGGTCGGCGGCGGGCTGCTCGGACTGGAGGCCGCCTACCAGATCGTCCAGGCCGGGTGCTCGACGACCGTGGTCGAGCTGCTCCCCCGGCTGATGGCGCGGCAGCTGGACGCGCGCGGGGCGGAACTGCTGGCCGCGCGGGCGGAAAGCCTCGGCATCCGCGTGCTCACCGGCATCAGCGCGTCCGTCCTGGAGGGCGAGACCGTTGCGGGCGTAGGCGCTCCGGTGCAGTCCATCCTCCTCAGCGACGGGTCCCGGCTGGAGGCCGGCGTCGTGCTGTTTTCCGCCGGCGTCCGCGCGCGGGTCGACCTGGCGCGGCAGGCGGGTATTCCGGTGGACCGGCGCATTCGGACCGACGACCATCTGCGCACCGGCGTCGAGGGGATCTACGCCGCCGGTGACTGTGCCGAGGTGAACGGGTTCTGGTCCGGCCAGTGGAGCGTCGCGCGCGACCAGGGCCTGGCCGCCGGCGCCAACGCGGCTGGGGGCGACGTCGCTTATGTGCCCGCGCCGCCTGCCTTTGTGCTGAACACCCTGGGGACGTCAGTCGTCTCGGTCGGGGTCTTTGATCCGCCCGGAGAGGGCGAGGTTGGATACGATCCGGGCGTCATGAGCGAGATCGCCGAGGATGCGGAGAAGTTCGTCTACCGCAAGCTGGTGAAAAAAGACGGTTGGCTGATCGGCTTCCTCCTGCTGGGGGAGACCGGCGACGCGCAGAAACTGATCCAGAGCATGAAGGGTTGAGTCGCCTGCAGACAGGAGGTTGTCCGATGCCGATCCATACCGTCCTGTTTGATCTGGACGACACCGTCCTGGACCGAGATTCCTCCCTGCCTGTCTTTGTGGACCGGTTCGTCTCCCGATACGCCGGCAACTGGAGCACGGACGACCAGATTGCCCTGAAGTCGGATTTTACGGAGCTGGACGAACACGGATATCGGCCGAGGGGGGAGCTTTTTGCCGAGCTGGTCGCGAGGCATCCCGGCAGGCTGCGATTGGACGCCGAAGCGTTTCTGACGTACTGGTACGAGGAGTTTCCGACCTGCGCGGTACCGATGCCCGGGTTGTATGACGTACTGGACGGCTTCGCGAAGAGGAAAATCCGGATGGGTCTGGTAACCAACGGGGTG
>CAZNGQ010000012.1:18516-22417 GCA_964572095.1 uncultured Oscillospiraceae bacterium | reverse complement strand
CTGTGTGTGGAAGCCGAAGTGGATACTCCCGACGCGGATATCCGCTGGAAACTTGAGTTTCCCTCCCTGTGCGATGTGACGGTGACCAGCGGTGGCGCGATCGTGCCTGCCGATCCCGACGGATTGTTCCCTGTGCCGGCGGCCGCTCGCCACTTCACGATATCCGGTACGCTACCGTGTCCGACCTGATGGTTTTTGGCGTATGATCGTCCTGCGGGATGTCACGAGAGGAGATTAAACGATGTCGATTTTCAAACAGGAGGGAAACCGGCTGGTTTTCCAGTATGACGCGGAAAAACTCTGGATCGAGCCCTGGGGCCGGGACTCCCTGCGGGTGCGGGCGACGAAAGACGCGGCCATGCCTGCGGAGGACTGGGCGCTGCTGACACCCGCGCCGCCCGCGGACGGCGCGGTGGCGATCCGCATCGAGGACCTGTCCGAAGCGACCCGGAAAGCCTCTGCCACCGTCGCGCTCGGCGGCAACGATGGCGGCGGGGATGTCGGCACCGGCACCGGGATCGGCGGCGCGTTCGCGGCCTCCATCACGAACGGCGGCATCACCGCGCGCGTGACCGCCTCAGGCAAGCTGACCTTTGTGAACGCCCGCGGCGACGTGCTGCTGGAGGAATTCCTCCGCAACCGCGCCGACCTCAAGGCCGACTATTGCAGCGCGCTCGACATCGACGCGCGCGAGTTCCGCCCCAATATCGGCGGCGACTACGCGCTGACCGCCCGGTTCGAGTCCGCGCCGGACGAGCGCGTATACGGCATGGGCCAGTACCAGCAGCCCTGCCTGGACCTCAAGGGCGCCGACCTCGAGCTCGCCCACCGCAATTCGCAGGCCAGCGTGCCGTTTATGCTGTCTTCGCTTGGCTATGGTTTCCTGTGGAACAACCCCTCGGTCGGCCGGGTCGTCTTCGGAAAGAACCTCACGACCTGGAGCGGATTGTCCACCCGGGCGCTCGACTACTGGATCACCGCGGGCGACACGCCGGCCGAAATCGAGGAGGCATATGCCCGGGCGACCGGCACCGTCCCGATGATGCCGGACTACGCCATGGGGTTCTGGCAGTGCAAGCTGCGGTACCAGACCCAGGAGGAACTGCTCGAGATCGCCCGCGGGTACAAGCGCCGCGGCCTGCCCATCTCGGTCATCGTCGCAGACTTCTTCCATTGGCCGCTGCAGGGCGACTGGCGGTTCGACCCGACCTACTGGCCGGACCCGGACGCGATGATCGCGGAACTCAAGGACATGGGCATCGAGCTCATGGTCTCGATCTGGCCGACGGTCGACTACCGCAGCGAAAATTTCGACGAAATGAAAGAGAAAGGCTACCTGATCCGAACCGAGCGCGGCGTACGGATCTCGATGACCTTCCAGGGCAACACCGTGCACTTTGACGCGACGAACCCGGAGGCCCGGGATTTCGTGTGGAAGACCGCCAAAAAGAACTACTACGACAAGGGTGTCCGGGTGTTCTGGCTCGACGAGGCCGAGCCCGAGTACGCAGTGTACGATTTCGACAACTACCGCTACCATCTGGGACCCAATGTGCGGATCGGCAACCTGTACCCGGCGATGTACGCGCAGACATTCTTTGACGGCATGCGGGCGGCGGGCCAGGAGAACGTGCTGAACCTGCTGCGCTGCGCCTGGGCGGGGAGCCAGCGGTACGGGGCGCTCGTCTGGTCGGGCGACATCCACTCCAGCTTCGCCAGTCTCAAAAACCAGATCGCGGCCGGCCTCAACATGGGGATCGCGGGCATCCCGTGGTGGACGACCGACATCGGGGGGTTCCACGGCGGCGACCCGAACGATCCGGCGTTCCGCGAGGTGTTCGCCCGCTGGTTCGAATACGGCACGTTCTGCCCGGTCATGCGCCTGCACGGCGACCGCGAGCCCAAACAGCCGCAGGTCGGCACGACCGGCGGGGCGACTTGCCTGTCGGGCGCGGCGAACGAGGTGTGGTCCTACGGGGACGAGATTTACGGCATCTGCAGGGACCATCTGGTCCTGCGCGAGCGGCTTCGTCCGTATATCGCCCGTCTCATGACCGAAGCGCATGAAAAAGGCACGCCGGTCATCCGGCCGCTGTTCTACGACTTCCCGGCGGACAAGGCGGCGTGGCCGGTCGAAGACCAGTTCCTGTTCGGCCCGGACGTGCTGGTGGCGCCGGTCGCGGAGGCCGGGACGCGGGAGCGCGGGGTCTACCTGCCCGCGGGCACGGACTGGGTCGGGGCGTGGGACGGCAACACGGTGCACGGCGGCCGGACGGTCGTCGCAGGCGCGCCGATCGGACGGATTCCGGTATACGTGCGGGCGGGAGCCGAGGTGCTGGCGGTGTTCCGGCAGGGATAGGGATCCGGCCTGCAGATGTGTTCTGTCTTGTAAACGGAAAACAATCCGCCTGATACACATCGGGCGGATTTTCCTGTATTGTTGTATATGCTGCACATTAGTACATACACTAAACGGACGGAGCCCTGATGATCCGAATCTGAAACCGCCCTCACGATTCTCCGGATTCGTTCGATATTCATACTATTAGGACATGTCTGCTCAGAGGGGAAGGATCACGCTGCATGGAAGTCTATGTTGCCCGACAACCGATATTCGACCGTCAAATGAACACCTGCGGCTATGAGTTGCTGTACCGGAGGAGCGAGAACAACTTCTACGAAGGGGATGACGACACCCAGGCCACTGCCGATGTCATCCACAACGCGTTCCTGGTCATGCAGTTCCAGACGCTGACCGGAGGCACCCGGGCGTTCATCAATTTTTCCCAGTCGCTCATCGAACGCGGAATCCCGCACCTGCTCCCCTCCAAGGACATCGTCATCGAGATCACCGAACGGGTGGAGCCGACCGAACGCGTGATCGAGGCCTGCCGCAAGCTCAAGGAGGCCGGATACACGATCGCGTTGGACGACTTTGTCCTCGGCGACTCCTACCTGCCGCTGCTTTGGCTGGCGGACATCGTCAAGGTCGACATCCGGACCACCGATCCGGAAGACCAGTCCCGCCTGATCCAGGAACACGGAAAACACTGCAAGTTCCTGGCCGAAAAGGTCGAGACCCGCGA
Source organism: uncultured Oscillospiraceae bacterium (assembly GCA_964572095.1). GTDB lineage: Bacteria > Bacillota > Clostridia > Saccharofermentanales > UBA5734 > JAAYKS01. The sequence continues at coordinate 19,331 of CAZNGQ010000012.1, read as the reverse complement.
AGAATACCAGGATGCGGTCATCCGCGGGTTTTCCTATTTTCAAGGTTACTTTTTCAGCAAGCCGGTCATCCATCGCGGCCGCGACATCACCGGGCTCGACGCCACGCTGGTCCGCCTGATGCAGGAACTCAACGCGGACGAGGTCGACTACCAGCGTGTCACCGAGACGATCGAGCGGGACATCGGATTGTCCTACAAGCTGCTCAAGACCGCCCGTTCGCTGTTCTACGGCGCGCGCAGCCCGGTCACGACGATCAAGCAGGCGCTGGTCCGCCTCGGCGTCGTCGAGGTCCGCAAATGGATCTACCTCATGATGCTCAAGGGCGTCCAGGTGGCGGAGAACCGCGAACTCGTCGACAACTGCCTGGTCCGCGGGCGCATGATGGAGCTGATCGCCCTTGAGGCCGGCCTGCGGGCGGACCATATGAAGTTCTTTCTCGTCGGCCTGTTCTCGTCGATCGACGTGCTGCTGCAGCGCGGGATGGCCGACATCACGGAGGAGATGGCGCTGGACGAGGACGTCCGGGCTGCCCTGCTCGGGGAGGCCAACCTGCTGCGCCGGACGCTGAACACGGTCCTGGTGTACGAGCAGGGGGACTGGGAGAACCGCCGCCTGGTCGCGCAGGACCCGGTCGCGGAGATGACCCGGATGTCGCTGTATTTCAATGCGCTGCAATGGATTCGCGATTTTGAGTGACGCCATTTCGATGGCATCACTCAAAAGTCGCGTGCGATTTCGAGTGACGCCACCGGTGTGATATCACCCGCCAAGCGGGTTGTTGACCGTCCCGATCACCACCGGCACGTGGTCCCGC
>CAZNGQ010000012.1:0-18416 GCA_964572095.1 uncultured Oscillospiraceae bacterium | reverse complement strand
TCACCCGCCAAGCGGGTTGTTGACCGTCCCGATCACCACCGGCACGTGGTCCCGCGACAGGAGCAGGAACAGGAACGGCCGGTCCAGAATCAGTTCGCAACGATCCTCCGACCGCGCGGCGCCATAGTACGTAACCTGGGTATACGCGTCCGCGACGCATCCGATCTCGTCGATGCCGACGCGGACGGATTGGCTGATGTCCCCGATCCACAGCGGCCGGGAGTCCGACAACAGCGAGAAGTCCGCGCGGTCCCGGTCGAAAGCGGCCTCGACCCCGAGTGTCTCCAGCGCCTGCTGGATCCCCTCGACCTCTACGCGGAGATCGAATCGGGGTATCCGGAGGACGACTTCACCAATCCGTTCTTCTTGCGGGTCCACGATCTGCTTCATCCAGTCCGGATTGGCCAGAACGGACTGCGGAGTCTGATCCTCGTCCGGCAGTACAAGCACCATGGAACCCCCGTTCTTGAACTCCAGCCGGGAGGCGGTATAGCCGTCCTCAGCCAGAAACAAGCGGATGTTGTCCGTGCGGTTCATGAACGGAACTTCGATAACGCCCCCGTCCGCCAGCCGGAACGGACCGGGCTTTGTTTCTGCCGCGTCGAACCGCGTCTGCCACTGGTCGGAAAACGAGACCACATTGACCAATGACAGCACAGTCTCCGGGGAAGGTGTCACATCGACATCCAGACGGCCGCCGGTCCGTTCCGTGATCCAGTCCCCGATCCGCCGGCCGGCATCCGGATCGGTGAAATCCTCGCCATAGGATTCCACAAAGTATTGTTCGGCAAGACTCGTCAGGAACGCCTGGTGAAAGGCGACCCCTTTGTCCAGCCATAGCGCGTTCATCGGTTTGAACCATCCATACTCGTTCTCCCCGTACAGGCGCCGGAACAAATGCCCCCCTTGGCGGGTGATCCACTCCGCCGGGTAGGCGTCGACCGCCATGACCTGCAGCAGTTCGTCGCGGGTCGGTCCCACGGCGCAGTCCGCGCTGATCCCCATCGCAAACCACAGGCTGAGCGGGGCATACAGATGGTTTTCCTCTGTGGTGCCGCCTGCCAGCACCGCCGCGGTCCGGATGGCGAAATCCTGTATCGCTCCCAGGTACATCGGATCCAACGGATTGGCACCAAGACGCTGCGCGCCGGTCTCGGGATAGACCGGCAGCGCGATCGCCTGGACGCCGTCCTCGCCGCGAAGAAAGAGGGCGGTCGCCGTCCCAATGACGGTCAGGATCAGGCATACGGCGATCCCGATCCGAACCGGATGACGCGGGTGTTTTTTCTCCTGATTAAGCCGGTTGGCATGTTGTCCATCCATAGTAGTCCCCCCCCCAATCATGCGACGTTGGTTATCTGCCTATTTATACAGACCGGTTTCATCACAGAAAATGATACGTCCGGTGAGAAACGGTGACTCGTTACACTTACTGTGTATTGCCGGGGATCAAGCGGCTCGCCACATAATCCTCCATATTCTCCTCCCGAACCAATTCCCATGTTTCTTTTCCAGTTGTGGTATCGATCGTTATGGTATACGTCTTGAAAATATGGGTGACTTTATTGAGTTCGGTAAAACCAAACAGCACGCCGTCCTTTTTTGAGGTGACGGTCATTGTGGCTGGATAATATCGGATAACGGTTTTGATTTCGGATCCGTCCGCTCTTTGATCTACAATTCGTCTATAACCGTAAATGGGAAGAATTCGTTTTCCAATCGGCAATGGAAGCCCCGTTGCCCCTAACACAAGCACTCCCGCCAACACGAGAATCACGGCATACAACAAGATCCTTTTCTTGCGTTTCATCTGTTTTGCTCCCCCCCCCGATATTTGCAGAAAACCCAGTTACTCTATTTTATGCCTTCTCTATTTCAACACACAATGATCATAGCACTCCGATCGCAATATGATAAAAACCTCGCCGTGCCGTTTGTGCAGTTTAGCAAGTGAACTATAAATAGTACTTGACGAACCATGGAGCCTGCCTATAAATGTATGTGTAGGTTTTTCCCGATCCGTTAAAAACCCGCATCCGCACGACCGCACCCGGCTGACCCGGGACCCGCAGAGGAGCAGCCGCGCCGATGGACCAATCCAGCAAACCCGCTCCGCGCAGGGGCCGGCCGGGGATCCGCAACCTGTCGCTCAAGCAGCGGCTGATCGTGTCGTTCACGTCGGTCCTGTTCATCATGTGCGTCGGCGTCAGCCTCATCCTGTTCGGCTATACCCGCAGCGTCCTCAAGGAAAACACGATCAGCGGCGCGCGCGTCAACCTCGGCTACCTCATGGACAACGTCGACTCCCGCCTGAAGCAGGGCGAGGAGCTGTCCAACTGGATCCTGGTCAACCGCAATTTCGAGCGCGTGCTCATTCGGAACTACAGCGGTGCGGACCCGAACGCGAACCGGAGCCTGGACATCCAGACCACGTACAACCTGGTCTACGACCACATGCTGCGGTCGTCGATCAGCGGATACATCCTCTCGATCGTGATCTACGGCTACAACGACGTCATCGTACGCGTCTACGAGGAGGCGGACGGCATCACGCTGTCCTCGCTGGTGACCTGCTCCTGGTTCTATGACGGGATGAACGCCGGGAACCGCATGGTCTGGCCCGGGATCAAAAAAAACATCTCATACCAGATCGGCGCCAAACCCGAGATCCTGCCGATCGTCCGGCCGATCATTTTCGCCGACACGCTGAAGCAGATCGGGTTCCACGCCATCGCGTTCCATCCCGACCTGCTTCGCGACGTCTGCATGCGCTACGGCTCTGCGGTCACGGACCCCGTCCTGCTGGTCGACCGGGACGGAGAAAGCATTTATGAAAGCCAGGAGGACACCGGATTCGACGCAACCGCCGCCGCATTGTATGTGGGCGGATCCGAAACGGCTTCCGGGCATTTCGTCACCGAGACGGCCGGCTTGAAAAAGCTGGTCTGCTTCCAGACGTCGGCCTATTCCGGGATGACCGCCTACCAGGTCATGGACTTCAACGAGTATAAAGACCGCCAGGTCACGGCGATCACGATCTCCGCGGTGATCCTGACGGCCATCACGGTCTCCGTTCTGCTGACCGTGTTCCTGTCGGTCCGCCTGACCCGCCCGCTGGAAAGAATCCACCAGCGCATGGCACGCATCGCGCGGGGCGACTTCGCGCGGGATCCTGCGCTGGAAGGCACGGATGAAATCGGGCGTCTCGGCCGGGGGATCAACGATCTCGCCACGAGCGTCGACTCCCTGCTGGAGCGCAACCTGCGGGAGGAACGCGAAAAGAAGGCGCTGGAGTTCAAGCTGCTGCAGAACCAGGTCAACCCGCATTTCATCTACAACGCGCTCAACTCGATCCGCATGATGGCGATGATCCAAAAATCGCAGGGAATCTACGACACCGCCAACGCGCTGGGCGCGCTTTTGAAGGAGACGTCCAAGGGCGCCCTGGAAAAAATCCCGCTGCGCGAGGAATTCTACCTGCTCGAGCAGTTCATCCACATCCACAACATCCGTAAAAAGGGCCTCATCCACGCGACGATGGACCTCGAGCCCGGGATCGCCGACCGGCTGATCGTGCGGTTCCTGCTGCAGCCGATCGTGGAGAACGCCATCCTGCACGGGTTCGAGGGCAAGAAGGGCATCTGCAGGCTGTGGATCTCCGCAATTGGCGAAGGGGGCGCAATCCGCGTCACGGTCCGCGACGACGGGCTGGGCATGCCGCCCGAACGGCTCGCCTCGTTGTTCGAGGAGAAGCCCGAGACCGAGGGCGGGCGGTTCAACCGCGTCGGGATCTGGAACGTACAAGAGCAGATCCGGCATGTGTACGGCGACGCGTACGGCATGACGGTCGAGAGTGTGGTTGGGGTCGGGACGACCGTGACCATCCGCATACCGGAGGAGGGGGAACATGATTCGAACGGTGATCGTTGACGACGAGGTCCTGGCGACCGTCGGGCTCAAGGCCATGATCGACTGGCCGGCCCACGGCTTCGAGATCGTGGGGGAGGGGGACAACGGGGAGAGCGGGCTGGAGGTGATCCGGCGCCTGCGGCCCGACGTGGTGATCACGGACATCATGATGCCGCGGATCGACGGGCTGGAGATGATGAAGCGCGTGCTGGCGGAACTGCCGGGCACGCGGTTTGTCGTGCTGAGCGGCTACAACGAGTTCTCGCTCGTGAAAAAGGCGCTCCGCCAGGGCGCCCGGGACTACCTGCTCAAGCTGTCGCTGCGCCCGGAGACGCTGCTGGAGACGCTGGACGCCCTGCGCGGCGACATCCGGCCGGCGCAGGCCGGGGCGGACGCGTCCGGCACCGCGGCCGGCGTCCCGCGCCAGCCGCCTGCCGGACGGGAGGTCCGGCGCGAGCTTCGGCGCGCGGTCGAGGGGCACGGCGAGCCCGCGCACGCGGCGGCCGCCCTGCAGGCTCTCGGCCTGCCGGCGGACGCGGACCTGCGGCTGGCCCTCGTGCGTGTGTACCCGCATGCCGGGACGGAACAAAGCGAAAGCGACGAGGGCGGAATGAGCGGAATGGGCGGCATGCTGGTCGACATGATCGGCAAGCTGGCCACGGATTTCTGCCCGGCCTATTGTTTTCAATGGGACGAAAACGGATACCTGCTGCTGTTGGCAGCCGAACGGACCGGGGACGGGCAGCGGGTCGACCAGGAGATGGAGGACATCGGCGGCAGCCTCATCCGGCTGCTGGGACAGTACGTGAACCTGGAGGCCGCGGTCGGGGTCTCGGGCCCGTGCGGGTCGGCAGACGCGCTGCCGCGCGCGTTCACCCAGGCCGAGCGGGCGGTGGACCGGTCGTTCTACGACGGGTTCGGCCGGGTCTACCTGCCGGACGGCGCGGAACCGGCGCAGCCGGGTCCCCAGGCCTGCGGCCAGTCCTGCACCGAGGTGATCGAGCAGGCGATCGCGACCTGCGACCCCTCGCTGGCCCGGCAGGCGTTCGAGCGGGTCTACTCGCGCATCCATGCGCTGCGGCCGCAGCGGGCCGAAGCGCTCGAGAACATCTGCCACCTGCTGACGCTGATCGACGCCAGGCTGGGCGACGAGTGGCGGGAGAGCCCGGAGCGCCGGGCGATCGAACTCCACGCCCGGGTGTTCCGGCTGTACTCACTGGACGAACTGTCCGCTTTTCTGGACGAGTACTGCGGACTGGTCGGCGACCGGCTGGTCCAGCTCCGGCACAACAACACCCAGGGCATCATCCTCAAGGCCCGGCGCTATGTCGCCGAAAACATCGACCGCCGCATCACGCTGCGGGAGACCGCGAGCCGGCTGCACGTCAGCTCCGGCTACCTGAGCACCCTGTTCCCCCGCGTCATGCACACCCGGTTTTCCGATTACGTGAACCAGGCCAAGATCCGCGAAGCACAGGACATGATCCGCAGCGGACGCTTCCGGGTTTTTGAGGTGTCCGACGCGCTCGCTTTCCAGACACCGTCGTATTTCAGCAAAACCTTCCGCAAATTCGCCGGATGCTCGCCCTCGGAGTACGCTAGGCGGGTGGAATCGGAGCGGGACAACGACAAGAAAGATGAAAATAATACACATTCAGTGAAAGGAGTGCCAGTCGCCTGAATTTTGTACAGGAAAAGATGAAAATCCTGCCAGAAAGCATGAAACCAGCAGATTCAGACTCGCCGGGTGCATGCGTATCCTAAAGGGGTAGCTGGCGACATCATGAAGGAGGATCCCCTTATGCACAGCTTTGTCGGTGAAGGACTCGGACGAGTCGTCGTATTGAACCTCAAGCGCGGCGACCCCGTCCTCGAAAGCGTCGTTTCCGAGCTTGCGCGCCTCGGCATCCGGGACGCCATCATAACCAGCGCCATCGGTTCGCTGCAGAAGGCCGTTTTCCACCGGGTGACCGGCATGGAACGCGAACCGGTCGACGAATTCGTAACGATTGAAAACCCCATCGAGCTGGCCTCGCTCCAGGGCATGGTCCTGGACGGCGCCGCCCATTTCCATATGACCCTGTCCGATCTGGGCAGCACGTTCACCGGCCACCTCGAGCCGGGAACGATCGCGCTCTATCTTGTCGAGATCTCCCTTGTGGAGATCAAAGGTCTCGCCCTGCAGCGGGTGAAGAACGAAGACAACATCGCCACGCTGCTTCCACGATGAGCGCCGGGGCGGACAGGGTCCGCGTCTGGCAGCGGTACGACATCGTCCTGGAGTCCGCCGTCGCCCACGCCAATCCCTATACGGACGTCATCGTCTGGGTCGACCTCGCGGGACCGGGCTTTTCACGTCGGGTCTATGGATTCTGGGACGGGGGGGCGACCTTTCGTGTCCGGGTGACCGCGATCGCGCCCGGCACCTGGAACTGGACCAGCGGGTGTGAAGTCCTGGGCGTCGCCGATGCCGATCCCGGCCTGTCCGGCCGATCCGGCTCGTTCGAGGCGGCGGCCTGGACCGATGAGGAAAAAGCGCAGAACCCCTGCCGCCGGGGCTTTCTCCGGCCGAGCGCCAATGGCCACGCGTTCTGCTGGGCCGACGGCACGCCGTACCTGATGCTCGGCGACACCTGGTGGGCGACGCCCACGACACGCTATCCGATGAAAGACCCGGATGTGCCGGGCGCCGCCGGTCCCGACATGTCCTTCCAGGACATGGTCCGCTACCGCAAGGCCCAGGGCTACAACGCGATCGCCATGCTCGCCGCCCATCCCGCGTGGGCCAACGACAAGTACCCGCCGACCGTCGTCATGAACGACGCCGACCACACCGTCATCCGCAACGCCTGGCAGCAGTCCGGGACCGACAGCGCCAAGGACATGGTCAGCTCGGGCGGCCGCCCGTTCCTGTTCCCGGGTCCTGTGCCCGGTTACGAGGACCTGGTGCCCGACTTCGACCGCATCAACCCCGACTACTTCCGGGACCTCGACCGCAAGATCGATTTCCTGAACGACATGGGCTTCGTCGCGTTCCTCGAGGTCGCGCGGAGGGACATCAGCCAGGTATGGAAAAAGTACGGCGGCTGGCCGGACTCCTACGCACGTTATGTCCAGTACATATTCGCCCGGTACCAGGCCAACAATACGCTCCTGAGCCCGATCCACTTCGACTGGGAGCAGTACTCCATCCCGGCCCGCGAATACAACGAGCCGGCCAACCAGGTCGTGGACCGCTTCGGTCCGCCGCCGTTCGGAAATCTCGTCGGCACCAACGCGGCGCCCTCGACCCTGATCAACTTCGGGTCGGACGAGGAGGCGCGCTGGCGCACGTTCCACCAGCTCGGCAACTGGCGCGAGCACGACCACTACTGGTACCTGACCGAGATCTGGAACACCAGCCCCGCGCGCCCGGCGATCAACGGGGAGCCCTACTATCCGGGCTTTCCGCGGGACAACCCGCCGGCGGACAGCGAGGAGGCCGAAGCCAACAACCGGTCCGGACTGTACGGCAATTTCCTGTCCGGCGGACTCGGCGGCATCATCTACGGATGCGAGGGCATCTGGGGCGGCGACATCGAGCCGGCCGCCAAGTACCGCATCTGGGAGGCGCTGCAGTTCCGTTCGGGCGATCAGGTCCGGCACCTGCGCACGTTTGTGGACGCCGCGGGCGACCGCTACCCCGACCTCGTACCGAGCCATGAGAACCTCACCCCGAGCCGGACCGGCCGTCCGGACGGGTACATCGGGTGGGCGTACTGCGGGCTGCTCCCCGACAAGACCCTTGCGATGGCCTACTTCGAGCGGTACTGTCCGGACCCGACCGCCCGCGGGCTGCTGCCCGAGGCCACGTACCGCATGAGCTGGTTCGATCCGCGGACCGGCGCCTGGAACGTCGCGGGAGGCGAAACCCTCCTGACGACCGACCCGAACGGACGTGCCGCGATCCGGATCCCGCAGCCGGAACTCGACTGGGGACTGCGCCTCGAGCTCAAGGGCTAAGGGCGGTTCCCCTCCACCAGAAAGCCTGCCGGCCTGCACCCGGCGATCCGGAGACGTCACGGATCCCGTGCAGGACCGGCCGACCTTGACCGAACCGAAGGAAGCCGGCTCCGCGTGACGTTTCACGCGGTGCCAAGGGAACCCCACGTCAAGACCCGTTATCTTGGAGGAGGAACGACAATGACCCGACGCTACACGAAGAGAATCCTGTCCTTGGTCTGCATGCTCTCGATGGTTCTCGCGCTGACCGCTTGCGCCGGCACCACCCCCGCGCCGACGACCGCCGCGACCACGGCCAAGCCTGCCGCGACCACCGCGGTCGGCACCACCGCCGCGACCACCGCCGCGACCACCGCAGTCGACAAGACCCCGCAAACGATCCGCCTGATGACCTCCTGGACCTCCGGCTCCGCCGCCTATGACCAGATCACCAAGGGCCTGGCGGACTACAAGGTCGCGAAGCCCTGGATCACGATCACGCACGACGCCCTGCCCTCGGCCGACCTCCGCACGAAGCTCACGGTCGACATGGCGACCGGCAACCCGCCCGACATCTCCTGGTGCGTGCTGAGCTATGCCCGTGAGTTCATCAAGGACAACAAGATCATCGACTGGACTCCGGTCTTCGCAGACCCCCAGAACCAGGAATTCAAGCAGTGGTTCGACGAGAAGTCCCTGACCTTCGCCAAGTCCCCCGACGGCAAGAAAATCATGATGGTGCCGCAGGAAGCCAGCATCGACGGCCTGTACTACGACACCAAGCTGTTCCAGGACAACGGCTGGACCCCGCCGACCACGTTCACCGAATTCAAGGACATCATCACCAAGGCGAAAGCCAAGGGTCTGGTCGGCATCGCGGCCGGCGGCAAGGACATGCGTTTCGCATGGATGGCCTCCGCCCTGCTGGTCCGCGCCGGCGGTCTCGCCAAAGCCAACGAACTCTGCCTCGGCACCGACGCCACCCGCTTCAGCAATCCGGCCTACGGATTTGTCGGCGCGATGACCAAGTTCAAGGAACTGGTCGACATCGGCGCCTTCTCCCCGGACGTCCTGGGCATGAGCGCCAAGGAAGCCGATACGATGTTCGCCAACAACCAGGCGGCCTTCTACTATGAAGGCGCGTGGAAGCCGGGCAACTTCGCCACCAACGGCAGCGTGGAATTCGTCGCCCGCCTCGCCCGCGTCAACTTCCCCGTCATGACCGACATGCCCGGCGACAAGGACATCTGCGTCGGCGGCAACATCATCGGCTTCTTCATCGCCAGCGGCATGGACGCCAAAAAGCAGCAGGCCTGTGTCGACGTCGCCAAGATGATCACCAGCCCCGAATTCAATGTCCCGATCATGGAAAAAGGCGGCTTCGTCTATGCCGGCAACGCCAAGTACGACGAAACAAAAGTCTCCAACGTCATGAACCAGTGCATCAAGGCCTATCGCGACGCTTCGAACTTCATCCCCTCGATGGATGCCCTCGCGCCGCCGTCCGTTGACCTTGCGATCAAGCAGACCGTCATGCCCGGCATCATCTCCGGCCAGTACAACGTGGACCAGGCCGTGAAGGAAGTGCAGCGCGTCATGCAGGAGTACCTCGACTCCGCCAAGAAATAGCCCCCTCCGGATCTCCTTTTGTCAGGTTGTTCCGTTTGGGGCCGGGCCACCCGTCGGCCCGGCCCCTCCGGACGGCCATAACGTTTTTCCGAGGAACCGGTATTTCACTTGATAGAGAGATCAAGGTAACGCCCATGATCATGAATAGACGAAAACCCAGGGAGCCCCGCATCTCGTCGGGTCCGAATCCCCATCTTACCGTCGGCAGCAACTGGACGATCGGCAGCATCTTTTTCGTCCTGATCGTGACTGCGATCGTCATCCTGGTTCCGCTCGCCTGGCTTTTGTCCTCTTCGCTCAAGACACAGCAGGAACTCGCCGCAAACACCTGGGGTCCCCCGACCTCCTGGCAGTTCGCCAACTATGTCAAGGCGTGGAAAAGCTCCCACCTCGGCACCTACATGGTCAACAGCATCTATGTGACCGTGCTGTCCATCGTGATCTCGCTGGTGGCCAGCACCCCGATCGCCTTTGTTGTCTCGCGCTTTTCGTTCAAACTCCGGAATCCCCTGTATTACCTCATGATCGCCGGCATGATGATCCCGATCCACTCGGCGGTCATCCCGCTGTACATCATCGTCAACAACCTCGACATGAACGACAACCGCACGATGCTTGCCCTCGTCTACGCCGCGTTCCGTATCCCGATCTCGGTGTTCATCCTGGAGGGCTTCATGGTCGGCATCCCAAAAGAGATCGAGGAGTCCGCGTTCATCGACGGGTGCTCCACCTGGAAGCTGTTCACCCAGATCACCGCGCCGCTGTCCAAGGACGGCATGGTCACGATCTCGATCCTGACCGTACTCGCGACCTGGAACGAACTGCTCATATCGATGCTGCTGCTGCAAAGCGCACTCAAAAAGACCCTTCCCGTCGGACTCAAGGGCTTCCTCACGGAGTTCCAGTCCGAGTACACCCATCTGGCCGCAGGCATCATGATCGCGATCATCCCCAGCATCCTCTTCTACATTTTCATGCAGGAGCGGATTGAAAAGGGTATGACCGCGGGCGCCGTGAAAGGATAGGGGGTAGAAGCATGCGTATCAACCGCTACAACATCCGGACGATCCTGCTCCTCCTGCTCCCGGGCATGTTCCTGTACCTCTGGCTGGTTCTGAACCCCATCGTCCAGTCGATCTTCCTGAGCACGTTCAAGTGGGAGACCCTGAGCACGAAGCATTTCGTCGGGCTGGACAACTACGTCTCCGTCTGGAAGAACAAATGGTTCTGGCTCTCGCTGCGCAACTCGCTGATCTTCATGGTGGCGACGACGGTGTTCCAGGTCCTTATCGGATTCGCGCTCGGGTATTTCGTGTACCTGCAGATGCGCGGATACCGGCTGTTCAAGACGTTCTTCTTCCTGCCCACCATCCTGCCGTCCGTCGCCGTCGGCTTCATCTGGGACCATATCTACAGCACGACGATGGGGTTGTTCAAGCCGCTGGTCGAAGCGTTCGGCGCGGTTTATCACAACCCCCTGGCCGCATCCAAGACCGCACTGGTCGCCGTCATCCTGGCCCAGGTGTGGGCTTCCTGCGGGGTCCAGGTCATCATCTTCAACTCCGGGTTCATGCACATGCCCGCGGACGTCATCGAAAGCGCGATGCTGGACGGCTGCAGCGGGTTCAAGCTGATCCGGCACACGGTCATCCCGCTGTCCTGGGACATCATCAAGATGGTCATCATCCTGCAGATCGTCGGCGCGCTCCGCGCGTTCGACCTCGTCTTCATCATGACGAACGGAGGGCCGGTACACGCCACCGAGGTCCTGCCGCTCCACCTGTTCGTCAATGCGTTCATGAACTTTGATCTGGGCTACGGCAACGTTGTCGCGGTCGTCATCTTTGTCCTGGCCATGTCAATGACGCTGATCATGCGCAGGGTCATGTACCGCGAATCGCTCAACTGACCGGGTCCGACCGTCACATAACGCCGTTCCATGGGGCATCCCATGAGAATAATGGAAAAAAGGAGAACCGACATGAACAACAAGGAACTCATCACAGCGATCCGCAAATGCAGGCTGGCCGATCTTGGCGATGCGATGGATGCCCTGGGGCTGGTCAACACCGGCACCATGAACTCCGACATGCGCCCGATCCGTCCCGGCATTGAATTCCACGGGTTTGCCTACACCGTCCAGCTGCTTCCCTGCCGCAAGGACGTCAAGGTGTGCAAGGACTACGCCGAGTATGCCACGGAACTCAGCAACTGGTGCTCCGACACCTACTCCTTCATGGGCGGCATCACCAAGGAAACCGCGGAAGACATGGTCATCGTGGTCGATATGGGCGGCTATGCCGGCGGCCTGTGGGGCTCCGAGATCGGCATGACCACCATGGAGCTCGGCATTTCGGGCACGGTTCTCGACGGCGGGTGCCGCGACTCCTACGAGTGCAACCTCGAGGGCGTCAAGGTCTTCTCCACCAAGCGTACGTTCAACCATGTGTACGGCCGCATCAAGAGCGGCGCGGTGAACGTTCCCGTCGAGTGCGCAGGCGTAACGGTCTGCCCGGGCGACGTCGTATGCGCCGATGACGACGGCGTGCTGGTCATTCCCCGCGACCGCGCGGAGGAAGTCCTGGAGTTCGCGATGGGCCAGCTCAAGGTCGACGAAGCCGTGCGCCGCCAGCATTACGAGAACCTGGGCATGACTCCGGACGAATCGCTCAACCGCAGCGGAAAGTGATACACAGCCTGCAGCCATAATCGCAAGCCGGAAGGTGCGTTCCGGCCGGTGATCCTCTCCCGGCCGGAACGCAACCCCGTCACGGCTTGCGATCTTTACCACAATCGGGTATATGTTGTATCGTATCAATGGTGAAAACCATTTCATCCCGGCATCCCGCGGTTCGGACTGCACGGATGCAAAGAGAACGAGGACATATGGACCCGAAATTCGATTACAAGGGAAAAATCAAGAACGGGACCATCGTCAAGAACGTCCTGCAAGCCTTCAAGGAGATGCTCCTGAGCGGCGAACTGGAACCGGGCAGCCGGCTTCCGTCGGAAAACGAGCTGGTGGAACTGTTCGGCGTCGGCAAGTCCAGCATCCGCGAAGTCATCAAGATGCTGGACGCCGTGGGCGTGATCGAGTCCATCCAGGGCCGCGGGACATTCATCTGCAGCGCGCCCAAGGAAGACACCCTCAATCCGTTGATTTTCCAGATGATCCTGCACCAGGGGAACAAACGCGAACTGCTGCAGTTCAGGCAGATCTACGAAACCGCCTATACTTTTATGGCGATCGACACGATGACCGAGGAAGACCGTCAGGCGATCCGCAGCGTGTTGTATTCCCAGGAAGATCCCAACCAGAGTCTGGACCTCGTCACGCCGCAGCACGACGCGGACTTTCACCGGGCCGTCCTGCGGAGCACCCACAATCCCTACATCATCCGCACGGGCGAGATCCTGATCGAGCTGTTCGAGGAGACACTGAAGAACGCGACCAGCCGGAAGCACCTGGACGACGTCGAAGGCCATACGTACCACAAGCAGATCTTTGACGCGATGTGCAGCAAAAACAAGAAAGCCTTGAAGGCCGCGCTGGACAAGAGTTTTGAAATCTACGCGAACAAATACATCTACTGACCCGATTCACACCGATTGACAAGTACGCTGCAGGGGACGACGGCCAGGGATTGACTTGCCTGTCCCGAATGATACAATTTATCCCACAAGTCATCTGATGACCTGATGACCTGAAGTCCCAGACCACTCCTGCAAAGGCGCAGGAACGACAGCCAACGGGTACATTGCGTCTCAAATCCATGTCTGTCATGGAGACGGAGAACGGAGATCAACGATCATGGCAAGACCTGAAGGACCCGTGACATTGAAACGAAAACGCACCGGAATGAGCTGGCATGTCCTGAAGTACCCGCTGCTCTTCCTGGCCCCGTGGATCATCGGATTGCTGGTTTTTTCCATCTATCCGATCCTGCGGTCCCTCTACCTGTCTTTCACCAATTTCAACCTGTTCGAGGCCCCGACCTTTCTCGGGCTCGAGAACTACAAGACCCTGCTGACCGACCCCCGCTTCCTCAAGTCGTTCAAGGTGACGATGAACTACGTGCTGTTCGGCGTGCCGCTGCAACTGATGTTCGCGCTGCTGCTCGCGCTGGTCCTCAACCAGAAGATCCCCGGGCTCAAGGTGTTCCGCGCGATCTACTACCTGCCGGCCCTGCTGGGCGGCAGCGTCGCCATCGCGGTGCTTTGGCGCCAGATTTTCGGCATCGAGGGGATCTTCAACCAGGCGCTGGGCATGCTGGGCGTACCGGAATCGATCACCTCGATCAGCTGGATCACCAATCCCAAATACGCGCTTTCGTCGCTGATCCTGCTGCGCGTCTGGCAATTCGGCTCCCCGATGATTATTTTCCTGGCCGGGCTCAAGCAGATCCCGCTGGAACTGTACGAGTCCGCCTCCATCGACGGCGCGAACGCGCTGCGCAAGTTCCGCTCGATCACGCTGCCGATGCTGTCGCCGATCATCATCTTCAACCTGATCATGCAGATCATCTCCGCGTTCCAGGCGTTCACGCCGGCGTACATCGTCGGCGGCGCGAGCGGCGGCACACTGGACAGCACGCTGTTCTATACGCTGTACCTGTACACGCTGGGTTTCACCTACTACAAGATGGGGCTGGCCTCCGCGATGGCCTGGATCCTGATGATCGCGATCGCGGTCCTGACCATCATCGTGCTCCGGTCCACAAACAAGTTCGCGTATTACAACGAATAGGAGGGGGACATCGTGGTCGGACAAAGAAAATCCTACCGTATTTTCCTGTTCATCCTCGTGACGCTGGGCGCCACTCTCATGATCTACCCGCTCCTTTGGATGATCGCCAGCTCGTTCAAGCCCGAAATGCTGATTTTCAAGGACAAGAGCCTGATCGTCCGGGAGTGGACGTTCGAGCACTATGTCCGCGGATGGAAGGGCGTGTCCGGCACGGTCTTCCTCGACTACCTGCTCAACTCGTTCAAGGTGGTCAT
Source organism: uncultured Oscillospiraceae bacterium (assembly GCA_964572095.1). Lineage (GTDB taxonomy): Bacteria > Bacillota > Clostridia > Saccharofermentanales > UBA5734 > JAAYKS01. The sequence goes on along the minus strand of CAZNGQ010000012.1, from coordinate 3,896 downwards.
CCCGGTGGTCATCGGCAACATCGTCTCGTGCTCGATGGTGGGATTCGCGATCGCGCGTCTCCAGTTCCCGTTCAAGAAAGTCGTGTTCTCGATCATCCTGCTGACGATGATGCTGCCGATGCACGCGACGCTCATCCCCCGCTATGTCATGTTCCTCAACCTGGACTGGATCAACACCTACCTGCCCCTGACCGTCCCGAGCTTCTTCGCCGTCCAGGGGTTCTTCTGCTACCTGTTCATCCAGTTCATGCGCGGCATCCCGAGCGACCTGGACCAGGCCGCGACCGTCGACGGCTGCAACCCGATCATGATCTACTTCAAGATCATCGCGCCGCTGTCGGCGCCGGCCTTCATCACGACCGCCATTTTCTCGTTTATCTGGACGTACGACGACTTCTTCTCGCAGCTGATCTACATCAACAACCCGACCCGGTTCACGATCGCGCTCGCGCTGCGGCAGTACACCGAGGCGCTGGAGCTGTCCGCGTTCGGGGTCCTGTTCGCGATGTCGGCGGTGTCGCTGATCCCGATCTTCATTTTCTTCATCACAAGCCAGAAGTATCTGGTGGAAGGTATCGTCACATCCGGTATGAAAGGGTGAGCAGCGGTTCATGGGAGGTGAACAGCGGAGCAGCCGCGACCCTTGGGAGACATGTCACGCAGGCCCGAACATCAGGAAGAGCACCCGAGAAGGCGCCCGCAAGGCGCGGGAAGCCCAGTCCGGCCGGAACATGAACCGGGCGGACCCGAAAATCAGGAGGACCGCATGAAAATCAGGAAAATCACCGTCATGACTCTGGCACTTGTGCTTCTGGCCAGCTTTCTGGTCGGATGCGCCGGTACGCCGACTCCGACCGCAACCACCACCAAGGCACCCACAGCCGCAACCACCGCCGGCACGACCGTGGCGACCACGGCCGGAACCACAGCGGCTCCCAAACCCTACGAGCTGTCCGTCGCCTGGTGGGGCGGCGATGCCAGGCACAAGAAGACCCTGGACATGATCGCGGCCTACATGGTCGACTTCCCCTACGTGACCGTCGTCAGCCAGTACGCCGCCTACGCGGACTACTGGACCAAGATGGCGACCCAGGCGGCCGGCCAGAACCTGCCGGACGCTTATCTGGTGCAGCTGACCTACGTCGGCGAGTACGCCTCCAAAGGCCTGATGAGGCCGTTGCAGGATCTGGTCGATGCCGGCAAGATCAACGTGAAAGACTTCACCTCCGGCGCACTGGCAGGATCCTCCTACAACAACAAGCTCGTCGGAATCACGTTCGGCGACACCGCCAGCACGATCGTCTACAACAAGACCCTGATCGAGAGCGTCGGGTACGCGCTGCCCAAGGACCAGATGACCTGGACCGAGTACGCCACCTACCTCAAGGGCCTGGCCGACAAGCTGCCTGACGGCTACTACGCGTCCGACCTCGGAACACGCCACGAACATACCGTCGAGCAGTTCGCCCGCCAGATGGGATTCTACGGGATCACGAGCGCGGACGGCAAGGCGCTTGGCTACACCAAGGCGGCCCTGACCGAGTACCTGAACTTCCATTACGACATGTTCAAGTACGGCTGCATGCCGCCGCTGGAGCAGATGATCGAAGACCGCAGCAAACAGTGGGGCGACTCGCTGTCCGGCAAGGGCAAGATCGCTGTCTGGAACACCAACGTGAACCAGGGCAAGATCTTCCAGGCGAGCATCACGGATCAGCTGGGCATGGCCCGCGCGATCGTTGCCGACAAGGCCGTCAAGAAGAACGTTGAAGCCGCGGTCTGCTCCACCTGGGCGATCTCCGGCACGACGAAAAAAGTGGACGAAGCGGCGCATTTCATCAACGCGATGGTCAATGACTGGGATCTGCAGAAGATCTACAACATGGACATCGGCGTTCCCGGATCCACCAAGATCCAGGAAGAGCTGATCAAGACGCTCGACGTCACCAAACCGGTGGACGCGATGAAGAAGCGCGAGATCGAGCTGATGAAGAACATCCTCAGCACGACCGAACCGTTCAACGGACGTCCGTCCGGCTACAGCACGGCGATCGACGACCTGTACAAGAAGGTCGACGAGATCCTGTACGGCAGAATGACGGTCGAACAGGCGGTCAACGCGCACTTTGACGCTATGGCGAGCCTGCTCAAGTAAATCCAGTGACAGCGGTTCCGGAGGGGGTGCCTGTGCGCCCCCTCCGGCTCCCATTTCGCGGCACCGCACCGGCATGACGAGGAGGACACCATGAAAAAATTCACCACCGAAGGACTCGGCAGGACGATCATCATCGAACTGGACCGCGGGGAAAAGATCGTCGAGGGCATCTGCGCCGCGCTCGAGGAAGCCGGGATCAAGAACGCGATCGTCGGCAGTGCGGTCGGTTCGATCCAGAAACTCATCTATCACCGGCCGACGGACATGGGCGCGGCCGCCGCGGACGAGATGGTCACGATCGAGCAGCCCATGGAAATCGGCTCGCTGACCGGATCGGTATTCGACGGGGTGGCGCATTTCCATTTCGTTTCGTCGGACCCGACACAGACCTACTGCGGCCATCTGGAACCAGGCTCGGAAACCATGTACCTGCTCGAAGTCACGATGATCGAGGTGACCGGCTGCAGGCTTGAGAGGAAAATGACGCCGGAGAAAGTCAGGAAACTGTTTGAAAAGGCGTAAAGCGATAAATCGATAGGAGGATGAGACATTGTACAAGATGCTACCCGATCTCCCGCCCGTCAGCCTGAACGGCGTATGGAAGTATGCGATCGACGAGAACGAAGCCGGCAAGGCGCAGGGATTCTTTACAGACAAGACCGACTTTTCCGAGTGGAAGGACATGGCCATCCCGAACAACTGGTACCTGACGGAAGTCGGCGACTATTTCGGGACCATCTGGTTCCAGACCACGTTCCGCGTGCCCGCCGGATACCAGGGCAAGAAGATCTTTATCCGCTTCACCGCGGTCGACTATTATGCGGACGTATGGCTCAACGGCGTGTTCCTCGGATCGCATGAGGGCATGTTCAACCCGTTCGAGTTCGACGTCACGGGCATCGTCCGGATGGACGGCGACAACCTGCTGGTGGTGCGTGACAACGCCCCCCGGGCCAACGCGGAGTACAAGCTCGCGGTGGACTCGGAAAACCCGCTGTCCAAGGACTTCAAGCGTCACCAGGCGGTCGACATCGACCTGATCAAGGGGCACATGATCGACTGCATGCACAAGCCGGGCTCCATGACCAAGTTCCGCGGCGACGGCAACACCGGCGGCATCTGGGACGACGTCCTGCTGGTCGCGCGCGAGCCGGTCTACATCGAGTACGTCAAGATTTTCACCCGTGTCGTCAAAAAGAAAGATTGGGCCGGCGACCAGCGTGACAAGTACGACGGCACCGGGCTCGTCTCCGCGGACGTGCGGATCGTCAACACGACCGACCGCGTCATCGCGACCGACCTTGCCATGACGATCACGCCCTACAATTTCCAGGAAGCCTACGAGGGAAAGCGCACGCGCCCCGTCGTGCTCCAGCCGGGCCTCAACACCTTCAAGCTGGTCGTCACGGTCCCCGACGCGAAACTGTGGTGGACCTGGGACTTCGGAAAACCCAACATGTACACCGCCGTCTTCACGGTGTGCGACGACACGCTGCACCAGAATTTCGGCATCAAGGAAGTCGAGCACGACGAGAAGACCGGGCTGTGGACGCTCAACGGCCGGCGCATCTTCCTGCGCGGCATGCGCTACATCTCGGGCCAGTGGATGAGCGTCGCCAACCCCGAAATGTGGAAAGACGACCTCGGCAAGATGCTCGACATGAAGATCAACTCGATCCGCGTCGGCAGCCACGTCGAAAAGGACGGGCTGTACACGATGTGCGACGAGATGGGCTTCCTG